>JAZRHW010000207.1:0-3723 GCA_045644965.1 Eubacteriales bacterium | reverse complement strand
GATGGTGCTTTTCGTAGCGCTCACGAAGACCGAGCAATATCTCCTCGGTTTGCTTTGGCGATGGCTCGGATATGCTAACAGGTTGAAAACGGCGCTCAAGTGCCGAGTCCTTCTCAATATGCTTGCGATATTCCGAAATGGTGGTTGCTCCAATTACTTGAATCTCACCGCGAGCAAGTGCGGGCTTCAAAATATTTGCCGCATCAATTGCCCCCTCAGCGCTGCCCGCACCGATTATCGTGTGTATTTCGTCAATAAAGAGAATTATATCGGGATTTTTGATGCACTCCTGCATTACTCCCTTGAGACGCTCCTCAAATTCTCCGCGATATTTAGCTCCTGCAATTAAAGAGGGAATATCAAGTGCATAAATTTGCTTTTTCAGCAAGGGTGGCGGCACCTTGCCGTCCGCGATTTTGCTTGCTAGACCTTCGATTACAGCAGTTTTTCCAACTCCGGGCTCGCCTATGAGACAGGGGTTGTTTTTTTGCCTGCGCAAAAGTATTTGGATAACACGTTCCGTTTCCTTTTCACGACAAAGGGCAGGGTCAATTTTACCAGTTCTTGCGAGTCCGATCAGGTCTCGCGCAAAACTATCAAGCCCCGATTTCTTTTCGTCTTTGTTGCGACTCGAATTTGTGCTTTTTTGAGGGCCTTGCGACGTGCGGATAAACGTCATAACGTCGTTTTGCATTTCGTTAATATAGAGTCCGTTTTCTTCGAGAATCCGTACGGCAAGACAATCTTCCTCTTCAAGCAAGCTATATAGAAGATGTTCGCTTCCTATTAGTATTTGGTGGTGTTTTTCGCTCAGTTTTTGAGAGTTTTCGATAATTCTTTTAACTCGCGGTGTAATATTACTTGCGCCGAGAGTAGTCTTGCTCCCGCGCGTGGTTTTAGCAATAATATCATTCTTTATTTTGGTATATACTATCCCTCTCTTTTGCAACATTCTTGAGGCAACGCTTTCTTTTTCCTCAATTAGACCGAGCAAGAGGTGCTCGCTTCCGATATAGGTATGACCAAAATCCTGCGCTTGATTGACAGCCAATACTAAGGCATTTTTGGCTTTTTGAGTGAATTTGTTTTCCATCGAAGCACTCCTTTGTATCCTTATAGCCACATTCTTGACTGATTTTGCGCGTTTTAGTTAGTATTGCTCTATATAATGCATTGAAATATTGTATATCCGCGCGAGATGTGCCCAAGTTCTCCTATCGACCTCACCCGTTACGGGTAAGCCGCCTCGCTCTTGAAAATTTCTAATAATCCCTGCCGTTTTAGCACCATACACACCGTCAATTTCCAAAGTGTCAATCACATTGTATATAACGCCTATCTCATTTAGCATAAACTGTACGGTGGCAACGAGAAAGCTTTTATCGCCCAATCGAATTTTGTAATCGCTCGGGTATGAGGGAAAGGGAATTATAGGCGCGGGTAGGGAGGTCTCGTCTAAAATATCGAGGTATTGAGCATACAAAAGCTCCCAGGTGGTGCGGTCGGCAACACCCGTGGGCACAAGTCCGTTTTTGCGCTGAAATTCAGTTAATGCATATCTCGTTTGGGAGTCATAAATTCCGTCAATCGGTACGCTCGGTGCATTTTCGTCCACGAGGGATTGTGCGCGGAGATACGTTTGTAAATTTAATATAGCATCCTTTTGGGTTAGCTCTCTCATATCATTCTCCTATCTCAAATCCGGGGTATTGACCGCTATTTAAGCGCGAGCCATTAATAATGTCGCTGTAGAGTGACGTTATCGCATCCCAAGTGGCGGATGCCACAATGCCGTTTTGATCAAGTCCGTATAGTCCCTGAATCGCCCTTACAGCACTATCCGTTTGCGGCCCAAAATAGCTTGTGAGCTCAACGGAATTAACCTCGGGAT
Source organism: Eubacteriales bacterium (assembly GCA_045644965.1). Lineage (GTDB taxonomy): Bacteria > Bacillota > Clostridia > Oscillospirales > CAG-272 > RGIG4608. The sequence goes on along the minus strand of JAZRHW010000207.1, from coordinate 1,832 downwards.
AAAAATCGGCAATAACGTTGAGGTACTGTTGCAATAGTAATACTGCATCCCCAGTTGAGCCCGTGCGAAGAGGTATACCGGGATAGGGGAGTACGTTACCCTCGATATATTTTAGTGGAATGGTATCTACGATCCCGCGGTATGCCTCATATATTGCATTCCACGTCGCCTCGCCAACAACAGCGTCCTCGGTCCGCCCAAATGACTTTTGTGCCGAGATAACGGACTCGCGTGTTTCGTTGCCGAAAACACCGTCAATGGTAATGGGAGTTATAGTTGAATAAAAATCAGAGAGATAACTCAAAAAATATTGCAAATTGCGTACACCAAGCCCCTGCGAGCCGAGGGATAGTGCGCCGGGGTATTGCTTTGTAACCTCTTCGAGCTTTATTCCCTCACTGTCGAGCTCGTTAAGTCGCTTAACGGCACTGTAAATTCGCTGAACTAAATACCAAGTAGCATTTCCAACTATACCGTCGGGTGTAAGACCAAATATTTCTTGAAAGCGAATGACAGCTTCTTCCGTATCGTTTGCAAATATGCCGTCCACGGCGGCAACTTTAGGAATGGAAGGGTAATTATCCGAAATTCTATTCAATCTCAGCTGAAGAATTCGCACCGCGTCACCCGTGGAGCCGACGGAGAGGGGATACGTGGGGGCTGAAGCACTTGCTCCATCCACATCCACTCCTGTTATGATGTCAATATCGTCGCCATAATAATAAGTAAGTATTCCGTAGGGAGTATAACCCTCTTCGGCAAGAGTTACCGAGCCCCATTGGGATAGTCCGTTGCACTGGACTTCAACACCGTCGCAATATGCGGCGAAAAGGGGCTCTATATTGCCCCTGCGGCGAATATAGGAATTGAATATTTCAGAAACTATTTCCTCAACATTGGAAAATACGTTCCTGCCGTTAACAAAACTTTGGTCGTAAGCCGTGGAGTTTGTGATATCAAAATCATAACCTCGTGAGCGATAAAATTCCGTATAAACACGATTGAGCGCAAAGGATAATTGCGCATAGATATTAGCGCGCACGGCACTTTCCGGCCAAGTTGGATACACCTCGCTCGACGCCACGTTAGCTATGTACTCCGCAAAGGGCAGAGTTACATTTTGAGCATTTTCGTCGGGCGCGCCGAGGTGAACAGTAATAAATTCGGGAATGGTTGGTAGCGTTGGCATAACGTAACTCCTTATAAATTTGGATTTTCGTACGAATCAAACACTTGCTCTCCGCGTCCGTGGGGAGAGTTTGGCTCGAATTCGGAGAGGGGAATTATACGCGCATTTTGCACTGCGGTAATACCTTCAAAAATCGCAACACCTGCGTAGTGCTGGGGATAGTAGCCATCTTTGTAAACCTCGATATTGTATAGGGAGTAGGGTTTTATGTTTGCACTCGGGGATAGGGACTCATCCCTTGAAACTGTGGGGAGCGTAACCTTGGGTGTAAGACCGTCCCTGTCGGTAATAAGGGAAAGGAAAACGTTTGAGTTTTCCTCGTCCTTTCCTTGAACTATGACCGTTACCCCCTCTACGGGAATTGCGCCGCTTGCAGTGGAAGCTCTAACTATTAAATAACCGCTTTGTGTTTGTGGACTCATAAATTTCTCCTTTTATGCGATATTCTTTTTCAGTATATGAAAATATTTTCGAATAGTTAAAATAAAATATAAAAAACACTTGCAAAATGAGAACATATTTGTTATAATATATTAGTATTATTAAGAATAAAGGCCACGAAATAAGGCCATACCAGCCGGGGAATTAGCGGAGCCCTGTACCTGAAATCCGCTACAGCAGGGGTTCATTCCTTTTTTGAGGG
>JAZRHW010000206.1:0-4196 GCA_045644965.1 Eubacteriales bacterium | reverse complement strand
CTTCTTCAATCTCTTGTTGTTCAATTTTCAATGACCGATTTTTGCTGTCCCCTCGAAAGTTTACAGCTTTATTATTCTATCACAAATCACTTCGTTTGTCAAGCCTTTTTTATCACTTTTCTAAACTTTTTTCGACCACCTTTGTGACCCTCGCGTTTGCGACCTTGTTATATTACCACATCTTTTTCATTTTGTCAATACCCTTTTTTAAGTTTTTTAAATTTTTTTAATATTTTTTAAATTGCAAATCCGCCGTCAAATCCAATAACCTGTCCGGTCAAGAATCCGCTCTTCTCTGTGGCAATCATAAATACAAATTCAGCAAGCTCATCAGCCCGTCCAATTCTGCCCGCAGGAGTCTCGTCACACAAACCTGCAAGAGTTTCATCGTCAAGCTCCGCATTCATTTCGGTATTGATAACCCCGGGTTCAATGCAATTTACCGTGATACCCGAAAGTCCGAGCTCTTTGGCAAGAGCTTTGGTAAATCCTTCCATGGCCGCCTTTGATGCGGAATAGACAACCTCGCAGGATGCGCCGGTCTTTCCCCACATGGAACCAACATTAACAATTCTTCCAAAATGATTGGAGATCATATTTTTCGCAACCTCGCGGGTGACAAAAAATGTGCCGCCAAAATTTGTATTCATTATATTATAATAGTCGGCGTCGGTGGTTTCAGTAAAGAGTTTTATAAGCGAAATTCCCGCATTGTTAACGAGAATATCCACACTTCCCATTGTAGCGATTGCATTTTCAACCGCCCTTGATGCCTCATCAGGGCGAGAAATGTCAGCTCTTATCGCATATGCACCTGTTTTAGCGGAAAGTTCGTCCGCTTCAGCAACACTATTATTATATATGAAGGAAACTGTGTAACCTTCTCGCGCAAATTTCTCAACGCACGCGCGTCCAATACCGCGCGAGCCACCCGTAATAAGTACATTTTTCATCAAAACCACCTGCCTTTTTCAGCGTTGGATATAGTTTAGCACTTTTAGTGGATTTTGTCAAGATTCAATTAATAGCAAAAGGGAGATCCAAGGCTCTCCCCTTTAAATTTATATATCAACTAATCATACTGATAAAACCCAAGATCAGCAAGAGTAATACCGAGATTGAAGCTTGGCAACATCTCCGAGTTTATATAATCCAACATACAGTCAAGCTCCCTGACAAGCATTTTCTTTGCATCACTCGCCAAGCCGGAGTCGGAATACTGAAAATTATAAACGTGGGACGAGCCGTTAAAGGTTTCAGGGTAAATATACCCCTCTCCCAAAAACGTGCTATCGTCATCATAAAGAACGTGTATCTTCACGTCCTTTTTCGAGGTTCCCGGAGTCACGTCAATGCTCACGGTGACCCAATCACCGTTATCATAGATTGCAAACACCTCAAATTTAAGCGCAGAGCCACTGAAATCCGTGTATACGGAGAAAAGATAACTCGGAGTCTCGGGCGACGAAAACATTTTTGACACGCAATACGTATCAACACCGTCGACGTGGCCGTTATTCTTCACGTATCCCGTCAACATTTTACGAGGATCTGCAGAATGACCGCATTCAGTACAAGCGCCATTATCCATATTATGCGGCAAGCAAGAAACTACCTCTTGCGCCACAATTACCTCACCGCAAGTCGAACAATGGCTTCCCTCAGTAAGACCTGTAGACGAGCAACTTGCCGCCACAGCGGGATCAATCACAACTGTATGAGACGCCTTTGGAATTACTTCTTGCTCCTTAATTACCGTATTGCACACCGAACAATGCTTACCCTCGGCAAGACCGGTAGATTGACAAGTCGCCTCAACAGCCTCGTCTATTACAGTTGTATGCCCAACTGCAGGAATTTCTCTTTTTTGAATTTCGCCACAGGTACAATATCTCTCCTGCAATCCAATATCAGTACAAGTAGAAGCTCGGACGGTTTCCCAACTGTCGAATTTATGAGTGTGAAAGCCACCTGCGAGAGCAAAAACCACCAAGCCAATAACAAGAACCGCCGCACAAACTATAAGAATAATATAATGTTTAGGAAAGAAAATTAATTTACTTTTCATATCATTACCTACTTATTATCGTACCAAGTTTCCCCAACAGTCAACTCAACTGAGAGCGGAACGGGGAGATTTATCGCATTCTCCATTTCCTCACGAAGAATTTGAGCAGCAAGATCAGCGCAGTTTTTGTTCGCCTCAACCACAAGCTCGTCATGAACCTGCAAAATAAGATGCGCGTCGATACCTTCTTTTTTCAAGCGACGACTCACGTTTATCATCGCAACCTTAATTATATCTGCAGCAGTTCCCTGAATGGGACTGTTCATAGCCACGCGCTCACCAAACTTTTTGAGCATCTTGTTTTGGCCCGAAAGTTCGGGGATGTATCTTCTTCTACCGTAAAGTGTGGACACAAATCCGTTTGCGTATCCTTCGGCAACAATATCGTGAAGGTATTTTTCAACCATCGGATAGCTTGCCTTGTAGCTTTCGATATACTCCTTCGCCTCTTTCATGGAAATATGAAGGTCATCGGAGAGCGAGAACTCGCCAATTCCGTATACAATACCGAAATTTACCGCCTTTGCGCGTTTACGAAGCTCACTTGTTACCATCGCCTCGGGAACGTGGAACACGTTCGCGGCAGTTGAAGTGTGAATATCAACACCCGAAAGGAACGCACCTATCATATTTTCGTCGCCCGAGATCGCGGCAAGAAGTCTGAGCTCAATTTGAGAGTAGTCCGCGTCAACGAGAACGTAATCGCTCGTTTTGGGAACAAAATAATGTCTAAGCTCCCTGCCAAGCGGAGTTCTAATCGGAATATTTTGCAAGTTCGGCTCCGCGGACGAGAGACGTCCCGTCGCAGTTCCGGTTTGCTTGAACGTAGTATGAATTTTATTGTCCTCAGTAAGCAATTTAACAAATCCGTCAACGTAAGTTCCCTTCAATTTCACTACCTGACGGTAGTCAAGGATGTCCTGAATTATGGGATGATACGCGCGGAGCTTGTCAAGCACCTCGGCATTAGTAGAATAACCTGTTTTGGTCTTTTTTCCGTGAGGAAGCATCAAAACCTCAAACAAAATTTCTCCAAGCTGCTTGGGGGAATTAATATTAAATTCCCTGCCCGCATAGGCATAAATTCTATTTGCAAGCTCGCCTATCGTTTCATCAAGTGAAACTCCGTATGCCACAAGGCCCTCGCGGTCAATCTTAAATCCCTCACTTTCCATCTCAAAAAGAACGGTGGAAAGGGGCATTTCTATATCGTAAAATAGTTTTTCAAAGCCGTTTTGAACGATTTTTTCATTCAAAACCTTATAAATATCATATATAATCGGCGCACCAATGGTATTTTCATCAACAACTACGCCAGTGTTTGCCATTGCAAGACGTGCGAGGTCAAACGAGCCCTCGCCCGCATTGAGAACATATGCCGCGAGCATGATGTCAAAATAGCAGTTTTTAAATCCAATACCCGCAAGTTGATGATACACACTCTTGCAATCGTGGAGAATAAATTTTCTTCTATCGTCGCACAAAAACTCGCACGCGCCATCAATTCCACCCTCATATACGAGAGTTTCTTTTCCATTAAATATATAAAGATTTCCGCCCTCGAAGGAAAGCGCACAAATCTCATCACAAGGAAGCTCCAAAATGTCATCCATTTTTACCGACACAAGGGGGCTTTCACTTGTTTCTTCATTCACTTCTTCACCAAAAAAGCCAAGCTGCTCCTCGTTATTTTCCGCTTTTTGCGCCTTGGTATTATCTTTTTTTACAAGATTGTACTTTTTGATAAATCCCATAAACTCAAGCTCGACAAAAAGCTCGTATGCTCCCTCACAGAAGCCCGTGTATGAAAATTCCTCAAAATCGTTTTCGAGGGGCACATCCGTGCAAATTTGCGCAAGAGTTCTCGACAAAAATGCATTCTCACGCGACGCTTCAAGCTTTGCATTTACCGATTTGCCAATTTTTTCGCTCGGAAGATTTGCATATATATTGTCGAGCGTACCAAAGTCGGAAATAAGTTTAAGAGCAGTCTTTTCACCCACTCCGGCAACACCGGGAATATTGTCCGAGGAGTCGCCCATGAGCGCCTTTACATCAACAAATTGTGTGGAATCAACACCGTATTTTTCAAAAAATGCGGCCTTGTCCATAAGTATAGTATCGTGGT
>JAZRHW010000205.1:0-1789 GCA_045644965.1 Eubacteriales bacterium | reverse complement strand
ACGGAGGGAGTTCTTCTTATCCAATAAAACTAACTCCACTATAAATCAAAATTTCAATAATTTTTTAAAAACCTCTTTAATTTTTATAAATAATGTGTTATACTAATATGAATTATTATGTAAAAAACCGAAAAGGACGGTGAAAAAATGGCAAATTATCGTAGAGGAAGAATCAATGATGAGGTTCAAAAGGAGCTTGCGGCCATCCTTCGTGATGTGAAGGACCCCAGAGTTAAGGATGCGTTTGTATCCGTAACAGCTGTTGACGTAACCCCCGACCTCAAATATGCAAAGATATATTACAGTGCGCTCAGAGGAGACAAAAAGGAACTCGCGAAGGGACTCAAATCCTCATCGGGCTACATTCGCTCACAAATAGCGCAGCGATTGAATTTAAGAATTACTCCCGAGCTCACCTTTATTCTTGACGACAGTGTAGCTCACGGAGCACACATTTCAAAATTGCTCAACAGCATTACCTTCTCAGAGGATTTTGAGGAAGGCAACGGTGAAGAGTAATGCGCGTATTCAAAGAATTTCAGCTTGACGAGGTTTGCGAGCTTTTAAAAGAGCCCAAAAACACGCTCGTTATTTTCCATGTTCGTCCTGATGCGGACGCCATTGGAAGTGCATTTGCACTAAAGCTTGTACTTGAAGCCATGGGTTCAAAAACACTTTGCACCTGTGAGAGCGAGATACCCTCGCGCCTTGCTTTCCTTACCGAAAAGCACCAGAGAAGTGCGAGATTTGACAATATTGACAGAAGCTTTGAATTTGAGCGAGTAGTCACAGTTGACACGGCAAGTCCGAGCCAACTTGGCACTCTCTATCCCTATTTTGAGGGCAAGATCGACCTTATGATCGACCACCACGGCAACTGCACTAAATATGCGGACAACTATGTTCGTGCCGACTATGCGGCAAGCGGAGAGATTATTTTTGAAATCGCTACTCGACTTCAAGAAATGGGCGCGCTCGGTGAAATTCCTCGCGATGCTTATGATCTCATCTATGCGGCGCTTTCGAGTGATACGGGATGCTTTAAGTATTCAAACGTATCCTCTCACACCCATCTTTGCGCTGCGGAGCTTATAAAAGCAGGTATTGACGCGGCGGAGATAAATCACCGACTCTTTGATTGCAAGAGCGAAAAAATGCTCGCTGCCGAGGCGGTAGGTTTCCAAAATATTCATTTTTACAACAACCGTAAGATCGCTGCGGTGCTTTTCCCGTACGAGCTTAAAGAGAAGCTTGAGCTTGAGGACGAGCATCTTGAAACACTAGTTGATATTGCTCGCGCGGTTGACGGTGTAAAAATTGCGATGAGTGTTCGTCAATCCACGGCATACCGTTCATTCAGAATTTCGCTTCGCTCCTCTTGCGCGTTTGACGTGAGTGTAGTAGCCAAGCATTTCGGCGGTGGCGGACACACAAAGGCGGCGGCTTGCACCATTGAAGCCGACTCCATCGAATTTGCAACACGTCTTGTAGTGGACGAAATTATGCGCTACTGGGGCAAATTTTAATTGAGAATCAAATAAAATTACATATCCTTCGCCCATTCGCGAAGGAGAAGGAGAATTATTATGACTAAACCAAAATATTACATTACTACGGCTATTGCGTATGCATCTCGCAAGCCCCACTTCGGCAACACCTATGAGGTAATTATGACCGACGCGGTGGCTCGCTATAAGAGAGCTCGTGGATTTGACGTTTTCTTCTGCACGGGTACTGACGAGCACGGTCAAAAGATCGAGGATCTTGCAAAGGATGCAGGCATCACTCC
>JAZRHW010000204.1:0-2757 GCA_045644965.1 Eubacteriales bacterium | reverse complement strand
TGATAAAAGGAAGATTGATATTTGTGCTTGTCATACCGGAAAGTTCAATCTTTGCCTTTTCAGCTGCCTCTTTAAGACGCTGCATTACCATCTTGTCATTTCTAAGATCAACACCGTTTTCAGCCTGGAACTTTCTTACCATCCAGTCGATAAGGCGCGCATCAAAGTCATCACCACCGAGCATAGTGTCACCGTTAGTTGCAAGAACTTCGAAAACACCGTCGGAAATTTCAAGAAGGGATACGTCGAATGTACCGCCGCCAAGGTCGAATACCATTACCTTTTGGTCATTTTCCTTGTCAATACCGTATGCAAGAGCCGCTGCTGTGGGCTCGTTGATGATTCTCTTAACCTCAAGACCTGCAATCTTACCTGCGTCCTTAGTTGCCTGACGTTGTGCGTCGGAGAAGTATGCAGGAACTGTGATAACTGCCTCGGTTACGGGCGCACCAAGATATGCCTCTGCATCCGCCTTGAGCTTTTGAAGAGTCATAGCGGAGATTTCCTGAGGAGTGAATCCCTTGCCATCAATATTTACCTTATAATCGCTACCCATATGGCGCTTAATACTCATAACTGTCTTGTCGGGGTTGGTGATTGCCTGACGCTTTGCCACCTGACCAACAATTCTCTCACCTGTTTTTGTAAATGCTACAACGGAAGGTGTGGTTCTAGCTCCCTCGGGATTGGGGATAACAACGGGCTCGCCGCCCTCAAAAACTGCCACACAAGAGTTCGTTGTACCTAAGTCAATACCAATAATTTTTCCCATAATAATTTTTCCTCCAATATAATAATAAATAAATTTTTAACTAAATTAGTTCGCAACCTTAACCATTGCGTATCTTATGACTTTATCGCCACAAATATAACCCTTTTGGAGAACCTCCACAACCTCGCTCTCGCCAAAGCTTTCGTCATCAACGTGCATAACCGCGTAGTGAACGCTCGGGTCAAAGGTTTTTCCAAGAGCTTCAATTTCCTTAACGTCCATCTTTGCAAAATTTTCGTTAAAGCTCTTGAGAATGAGATTCATTCCCTCAAGAATTTTGTCCGCCTCGGTAAAGGCACATGCTCTCTCCATATTATCGAGAATGGGGAGAATGTTTTTTACAGTGTCACTTTTTGCATCAAAGTAGGTCGCTTCCTTTTCCTTCGCACTTCTGCGGCGGAAATTGTCATATTCAGCATAAAGACGAAGATACTTGTCATTAAGCTCGGCTATTTCCTTCTCTTTTGCAAGAACGATTTCTTTGAGTTCGGCTATTTCCGCTTCGTTCTTTTTGGACTTTTTCTTATCTTTTTTATTGCTTTCTTCCGTTGTCACGGTTTCTTCAACTGTTTCGGGATTTTTAATCTCTTCCTGCACTTGTTTCTCCTCCGTTTTCTGTTAATAATCTCTTATCTTCAATAAGGTCGACAATGTTTTCGCCAAGCTCATTGAGCGTAGCAAGCACTCGCGCGTAGTCCATTCTGCGAGGTCCTACAACGCCGATAGCACCAATGGTCTTGCCGTCCTTTTTAATTTGCTTAAATACAATCGCGGAATCCTTCATTACGTTAACACTGTTCTCCGAACCGATAAGCACGTTGATATCCTTATCGTTGCCGCCGGATACAAGATCAAGGATCTCATTCTTCTCTTCAAACGTATTTATAATCTCACCGAATTTATTCACGTCGGAATACTCTGGATACTGCAAAAGATGATTGAGTCCGCTATAGTGAAGCTCACCGCCATCAAGCTCGCTCATTGTTTCATAGATTGCCTTGATAGTGGCATTGACGAGCATTGGTTCAGCTCCCATCGCTCTCTCGAGGTTAATAACCGACGTAAGAGTGATTTCATCTGCGCAAAGCCCTGTGAGATAAGTATTTAGCGCCGTGCTAAGTCTTGGCAAGGAAAATTCGTCAATATCAAATCCGAGCTTTACCTTTTTTGTCTTGATAGCACCGGTGGAAAGTATCATTACGATAGCAAATTGACGAGAGTCAATACCAACTATCTCATACTTTAAAACTTTAACGAGTGATTGTTTGGGCTTTATCGCAATTCCCGTGTAATTTGTGATATTTGAAGCCACCTTTGAGGCAACCTCAAGAATCTTGTCAAGCTCGCCCATCTTGACCTTGAGCAAGGAATTGATCTCGTCGATCTCCTTGTTGGTCATCGCGTAGTGCTGAAGCAGTGAATCCACGTAAAAACGGTAACCAAGCTCGCTTGGTACTCTTCCCGCGGATGTGTGGGGTTGTTCAAGATATCCCATCTCCTCAAGCTCCGCCATCTCGTTTCGGATTGTAGCCGAGCTGCAGGAGAGCAAATTGCTCTGCACGAGGTATTTGGAGCCGACGGGCTCGCCCGCGGCAATGTGCGCTTCAACTACCGCTTTGAGTATTTGTTTTTTTCTCGGACTAAGCTCTCTGTCAAATGCGCTCATTTTCGTTTTCCTCTTTCTTATTTTTTTAGCACTCAATTTGTTTGAGTGCCAATTACAGTATTAATTTACCACCTTTTGCCCCTCTTGTCAAGAGTTTTTAGGAAAATATTTCTCAATTTCTCTTGATTTTTTAGCACTCCACCCTCTCAAAACTTAATTTTATACAAAAATTTGAGTTTTAATCACAATTCTCTATTATTTTGGAAATATTTTTTATTTTGTTGACAAGAGAAACTTTTTGTGATAGAATGACCTTGTATATTAATATGTAACTTTTTTAGGAGGATATTATGTTTGATTGGACCTGGGGAACGTTCGG
>JAZRHW010000203.1:0-10223 GCA_045644965.1 Eubacteriales bacterium | reverse complement strand
CGGACACATTCTTTGTTGCGACCGCTTTGCGCCCCATTGCGACCCTGTAAAGCTCTCGGCAATACAGTTCACGGTGGCGACGGTGGCTTGCACCATTCTCGCATTCATTTTTGAAAAACCGAGTATCGACGGCATCATTAGTGCCGCCGTGCCGATTCTCTATTGCGGCATAATGTCGGGTGGCGTGGGTTATACCCTCCAAATAGTCGGTCAAAAGCATACCGAACCCGCCACGGCATCACTTATTATGAGCCTTGAAGCAGTATTTGCCGCCATCGCAGGCGCGCTCATTCTCCACGAAAGAATGCTTCCCGGGGAATTTATCGGTTGTGCGATTATGTTCGTAGCGATAATTCTCGTCCAATTACCCGAAAAGAAAAAACAATAAAAAAAAGCACCTCACATGAGGTGCTTTTTCTTTTGGTTAATTTTTTATTCGTTTTCCTCAAATTTTCTATCGATCAAATCTATCATTTCCCTCTCGACGTGGATTTCTGAAGCATAGGGGTGCGTTTTTGCACATTTTTCAAAATGCTCGCGGAGCATTTTGGCTTTATTTTCATCATTGTCGAGAAGAAGTGCCACGGCATACTGCGTACGAACCACGGAAACATTATTCTTCATTTGCTTGAAGAACACATCAAGCTGCTTGTCCGAGAGCAAATTTCTCACGCGCTCGTCGGCACCACCCTGCAAAAGAAGAATGGTCATTTTATCACAAGTGAGCAAGCATCTATGCAAGCCAATGAGCGCACTATCCGCCACAAGAAGATGGTTGATCAGTTCAAGCGCTTCCTCGCGTTTACCGGCGTCAACAAGCCAATTCACACGGAACACCGCACCACTCACAGTGATGCTATTCTTAAGTCCCGCCTCGCTCGGCATAAAGAACCAATCTTCAGGCATATCGCAAAGACGTTTGCCCTCTCCAAGTGCGGCAACTGTCATAAACTGATTGTGGAAAACTCGCATCGCTTCCTCATTTTTGTAGAGCTCGCGCGCGTTTGAGCCATCATTATTTATCATTCCAAGCTTTAACGGAATTCCGTTGGTTACCGCAGAAAGAAAGCCTGCAAGAGCCATCAGCACGAAAAACACATACAAAATTGGTACGTTTGAAAAAGCAATCGCCAAAGCAATCGGTATCACCGTGAAAACGAGATTCATCAATGCGCCGCCGAGATTATAGAATATCACCGGGAATTTGCCGTCCACCATTTTCGGAGGTATCATAAGGCACTGACCGGCCGTACCCGCCACGGAGTGCTTTTTTATCTTTATTTTGCCGTTTTCTTTAATAAACATGAGACTACCAACGCGAAATGAGCCAAATCCGTAGCCCGAAATAAATCCCGCAACGAGATGTCCCGCCTCGTGTATTATAAGATGAAGATAATAAGCAACAAGAAACAGCGAAAGCTCAACGCCTATTACAAGTAAAGGGTTGTTCCCTTCCATAAATCCGTCAAACGCACCACCCATCACGATTCCGCAAAGCATACCTATAACAAAGCACACTGCCACAAAACCAACCGGTATTTTATTAGCTTTTTTATTTTTATTTTTCATAAAAATCACCTCTTTTCTACATTTTAGCATATTTTGTGGGACAATACAAGAGAGTTTTTACTCCTTTTTACCGCTCGGAGATTGAAAAAATGAATAAAATTGTTGACTTGAATTTCTCTTTGTGATAAAATGGATTTGTATATGTGGAAATTTGGCAATTTCACAATTACTCTATTACCCAAGGAGAAATAAAAATGTTTGATATTTTTGACGTTCTCGCCCTAATTGGCGGACTATGTTTGTTTTTGTTTGGTATGAACGTTATGGGCGACGGCCTTGAAAGACGCGCGGGCAATAGCTTGAAGGCTCTTCTCGGCAAGCTCACCAATAGTAAAATAAAGGGCTTTTTGACCGGTATGGGTGTTACTGCGGTTATTCAAAGTTCATCCGCAACAACCGTTATGGTTGTCGGCTTTGTTAACTCAAAGATAATGACTCTTCGCCAATCCATTGGTGTTATTATGGGTGCAAATATCGGTACAACAATGACCGCTTGGATTTTGTCCCTCGGTGGAATTTCGAGCGACAATATCTTTATGAAGCTCCTCAAGCCCACCTCCTTTACCCCTATACTCGCACTTATAGGTATTGCACTCACAATGTTCTCCAAGTCCTCCAAGAAAAAGGACACGGGAACAATCCTTCTCGGATTTGCAACACTTATGTTTGGTATGGATGCAATGAGTGATGCGGTTGGAGGTCTTGCAGATATTCCTGAATTTCAAAATCTATTCCTCGCCTTCACAAACCCCATTCTCGGTGTACTTGTTGGCGCGATAGTTACCGCAATTATTCAGTCAAGCTCCGCTTCCGTTGGTATTCTCCAGGCACTCAGTGCTACGGGTGCAGTTTCCTACGGAGCTGCTGTTCCGATTATAATGGGTCAGAATATCGGTACTTGCGTTACCGCAATGCTTTCATCAGTGGGCGCAAATAAAAACGCAAGAAGAGCTTCCTTCATTCACCTTTCCTTCAACGTGATTGGTACAACGGTATGGCTCGCAGTATTCAGTGCAATTTCAGCACTCTTAAAGCCGGCTATCCTTGGCGAATCCGCGTCCTATCTCGGAATCGCAGTTTGCCACTCCCTTTTCAATATCCTTTGTACACTTCTTCTCCTCCCCGCTTCCTCACTTCTTGAAAAGCTTGCATACAAGTTCATTCCCGACTCCGAGAGCGACCAGGAAGAAAAAGTTGAGCTCGACGATCGTCTCCTTGGTACTCCTGCAATCGCGCTTGCACAAAGCGTCGAGCTTGCCAACAAGATGGCAACTAGAGCCGTTGACGGTTTCCGCCTCAGTATAGCATCATTTGATGAATATTCAAGCGAAAATGCGGAGAAAATCCGCGCGCTTGAGAAAAAGGTTGATAGATACGAGGACGTGCTCGGTACGTTCCTCGCGAAGCTCAGTCAGCACCAAATGTCCGACGAGGACGGTGAAAAGATCACCATGCTCCTCAAGGCAATCGGTGATTTTGAGCGAATCTCCGACCACTCTGTAAACGTACTTGAGTCCATTGAAGAACTCCGTGAAAAGAAGATAGAGCTTTCCGAATCCGCAAAGCACGAACTTTCAGTTCTCCGCACCGCGGTTGACGAAATCCTCGTTCTCACAAAGCAAGCATTTATTGAAAACAATCTTTCCATTGCGTATGACGTTGAACCTCTCGAGCAGGTTGTTGACGGTCTTAAGAGAGCACTTAGAAACAGCCACGTTGTTCGTCTTAAGGATGGCGAGTGCACCGTTGAAGCAGGCTTCATTTGGAGCGACCTTCTCACTGACTTTGAGCGCGTGAGTGACCACTGTTCCAACCTCGCAATCGGTGTTATCGACGCGAGCGCGCACAATATGAACGCGCACTCATCACTCCGCCACATCCGTCACGACAGTGCGGACTTCAAGGAAAAGGTTGAAAAATACCACGGAAAATATTCAATTCATTAATTTATAAAAATAAAGCACCTCAAAAGAGGTGCTTTTATTATTTTGTAGTGCCGCTCACACAAGTGCAATACTCCACGCGATAGCGAATTGCGCCAAGTAGTAAGCTATGTGCAAAATGACGTTTTGTCTATACCTCGGTCTATGACCGTACTTGAATGCAAACAGTATATTGTCGCTTACGGTAAAGAGCACTCCCCCAAGCGCAAAGAGCGCCATTCCGAGTGTTCCGCGCACAAGAAAGCTTCCTGCGCCCACAGCGGCAAAGAAAATAACTATAGCCAAATAAAGCATCAGAGAGTTTTTAATATCAGCGGGAAGATATTTTTTGCGACGTCCGTAAATGGCGGAAAGCAATATGCCAATTAAAAGCACGATAGCCACCGCAACAAAATTGAATTTCGCGAGCATAAGGAGCGCTATCATATAAAAAACATGCCCTACTACGAAGAATACACCGCCACCGATAAAGTATTGAGTATCTTTTTGGGGATATAATTGGCAAAGCGCTATTATCTCATCTCCAACGATTCCCCAACAAAGACCTATAAATATCGCAAGAGTTGGCCACGAAAACTCACGGGAAAAGAAATTATATGCTCCAAACGCGATAAAGCAAGCACTTGCAATACCCTTGAAAAGCAATGCTCTTTTGTATTTTTTGTGGTAAAATGCTCTCAAAAATGCATCAACAATCGCCGAGCAAGCAAGCATCAAAAACAGTCCAACAATAATAACGTCATGCTTCATAGGTGTCTCCTTCGGATATAGATTTTATGGGGGTTGTTCTATAATTAATTTTAACACACAAAATTGTAATAATCAAGTTTATTTTGTAATTAAATTAACTTTTTTTACCAAAAAAGCTACCGAGATCTCTCGGTAGCTTTAGTTTTTATTTTTTCTTCTTAAAAATGAACTTTCTAAACAAAATAATATTGAGCGCAACGAACATACCAAAGAGTATCACCGTTGTAAGCACGGGATTTACCGGTGCAAGATTTGCGAGAAGCATTAGCGGAAAACCAAACACTATCGCAGGGAAATTTTGATACACAAGGTTGTCGGATACGGGTGTTTTAAATTCAGGGTCGATCTCACGGAGAAGTATTATACCCGTGGATGCGGTTCCTGTCAGCATTCCGTACATAGCCATAAATTGCTCCTGCTCGTACTCGGCAAAGAGTACCTTGGCAATGATGCGATTGTACACATAGGTGACGAAAAGTCCCGCTACGCCGAGAATTAGCATAATGCCCCAATACTGTTTGAGCGCATCAAGACGGATTGCCGCAACTCCCGCAACAACCATAATATCAAAGAAAAGGTTGGAAAGTCGCGTCATAAGGAAGTTGTTGGTATACTTTCTCGTAACGAGATTTCTATTTTGCAAAAATTTAACCACAACCTTTACAAGTGTTGCCGCCATTACGCCAAGAAGGAAGTTAAAGCCGTATATCGTCGCCTTCATTCCGGGCAAAAGCTTGCCGAGAAGCGCCATAATAACATAGGCAATACCGTAAGAGATCATTATGAAGGCAAGCTGAACGGTGAGCTTATCAACACTCTCCTGCATGGGTATCTCGCCCTTCTCCTCAATGGTGTCGGTATGGAGAGAGCCGTCAGTTCTACCCGAAAGTTTGAGTTTTCCACTCGCCTTTGCTATATTAAGATGGATAACACCACCCACTGCCGCGGATAAAAATCCAAGCGCGGCTATGGTGAGTCCAAAGCTTTTGCCGTTCACAAATCCAAAATCCTGCTCGTAAATATTGCCCCAGTTGAGCGCCTGACCGGTTCCCTGTCCGTATCCAAAGGGGAGAAGGAGTCCTGCAGCGCCAAAGAAGCCCGAAATAGCACCCGCAGCGATTATTGTGATAACCATACCCACTACGCCCTGCAAGAGATATGTAGCAACGGTAGTAACGCCCGTGTTGAATATCTCGTTGGCTCTCTTTTTGGTAAGCTTCGCATTCGTTGTGTTGAATGACGAAGCGATAAATCCAAGCGCAAGACAATGATAAGTTATAACCTCAAGCGTATCGTTTCCGTTTGCGCCAAACATACCGGACGCAAAAAGGTCATTTCCGCTAATAAATGTGTAAAGCCACTCAACAATCAAAATGATAATTCCGCCAAGCACGGAGTTGGGTATAAGAGAGTTTTTCAAAAATTTGATTTGTCTTTTCAGTACGTTTGCAACGAGCAAGCTTCCAAGAAGCAAGCACATGAGAAGTATAAAGCCCCAAACGTTAGAGTCCCAAAAATTCGTCATATCGTTCTCCTTTTTCTACTTTTTTGATGTTTTTGTAGCGGAAAGCAATATTCACGTACTTGAGCGCGTTAAATCGCTCGTCGCCCGTTATCTGATACACCTTATCGTGAGTGTAAAAATTCAGTTTATTCTTTCCGCACACAGTGATGGCGCGTATGTCGTCAAATTTGAAGATAAGCTCATTCCATCCTTGATTTATCTCAATTCTATCACCGTAAAGAGAAATAGCTGCCCTCTCAAGCACAAGCTTTTTATTTTTATATACTATGACCTCGTAAAGTTTGCCACACTCGTTGTAAAGTGGAGTATCATAATACCCTCCCAAATCAAGTGAGTTTACAAATGCGTTTTGTGCCTCCATCCAGTCAGCAACATAACGGTAAGGAAGCTCACAGTTTATTCCCTCAATGGTCTTATCCGCAAGGTATCTAACCTTTATTCCGCACTTTTTGCACTCAACAACGTCGCCGTGGCTCTCAAAGGTAGAAAGTCCACATTTCGAACAGTAATAAATAGCTCTTTCAAGATATTCGGCGGTGCGTTTGTGATGAAATTCGCCCAGGTTTTTCGTTTCGTCAACGTAAAGCTCTTTTTGAATTATCTCGGCAAATTCACAGTCAGTTAAATTCTTATACTCCTCGGGTTCAATCACTCGTGTTACGCGCGCGGTCATCTTTCCCTGTCGAACCGCATCTCCCCATCTCGGTGCTACACCGTAGCCACCCTCTATATTGAAAAACGCAATGGGAAGTGCGAGTTTTTTAGCAAGAGCAATTATCGCAGGGTTAATATGCGCGGGACGTCCGCTATAGGTTCTATTTCCCTCGGGGAAGATAGCAATCGTTCCGCCTTCCTTCGCCACTCTCATACAGTTGAGCACCGCGGAAATATCCGTGGTCTGCTTTTTGATCGGAATGGGGTTCACAGCCCAGCGAAGCAGGTCGGATACAAATCCCATTGAAAAAATATCCTCGCTCGCAACGTAGTAGATCGCTCCACTAAAAGCATATGCCACAAAAAATTGGTCAAATCCAGTTTGGTGATTTGAGAGTATCAGGTACTGTCTTTTGCCCTGATCTTTAAATTTTTCAATACTTATTCCATACTTGATTTTTATATATGGATAAAGCACGAATTTAGCCACAGCCGTTATGATATTATGGCGACGGCTGAGCCATTTTTGTTTCTTTTTCTTCATATTATCTTTCATAAAAATCCAATATTAATCAATATATATCTCAACAAGCAGGAGCATAAGCTCCGCTTTTTTATCATTCAACGAACCAAATACAAGTTAAATTATACCACAAACAGCACCCCAGGTCAAGTTTGTATGGATTTTTTTGGCAAAAGTATACAAATTAGTAACCATTTATTTGTATTTTATTCATAATCGGGTGAATATTATGAATATTTTCGTTATTTTACACAAATTTTATTTTTTGTGTTGACAATTAACCTCTTTTTAGATATAATGACATAGCCGAGGAAAATGCCGTATTTCTTGGCAATACCCCGTCCGCGTGGACAAAATAATCAAAGGAGTAACAAAATGAAATCCACAGGTATCACAAGACCCGTTGACATACTTGGTAGAGTGGTAATTCCCATGGAAATCCGCGAAAACCTTGGTATCAACGCAAAAGATCTTCTTGAAATTTACGTTGAGGGAAACAAAATAGTTCTCACCAAGCACAATGATTCTTGCCTCTTCTGCTCCACAGAAGACGATCTCGTGAACTTTGATGGTCACAAGATCTGCAAGAGCTGCCTTGCAAAGCTCGCAAAGCTTAATGAAGCTTAATAATTGAATAAGAAAAAAACGCCTCAAGCATTCGCTTGAGGCGTTATGTTTTATATTGCTAATTGCGGTATCAAATTAGTCAACCAATTTGATGATTGCCATTTCAGCTCCGTCACCACGGCGGGGACCAAGCTTGTAAATCTGAGTGTAACCTCCGTTACGACCTTCATATTTAGGAGCAATCTCATTGAACACTTTAGTAACAACATCTTCCTTTGTGATGTAGGAAAGAGCAGCACGGCGGCTAGCAAGAGTGTTTTTCTTACCAAGTGTGATCATTTTCTCTGCAACAGAACGAACTTCTTTAGCTCTTGTGAGAGTTGTTTCTACAGAGCCATTTTCAAGAAGGTATGTTACAAGACCGCGAAGCATTGCATTTCTATGAGCAGTAGTTCTGCCAAGCTTTCTGTTAAGCATCGCTTTATTTCCTCCTTTTGATTAATAAATCTAACTTTTAACTTAGTCTTCTTCCTTTTTGAGTGTAAGACCCAAGGAAGCGAGCTTTTGGATTACTTCCTCAAGCGACTTCTTACCAAGATTTCTGACCTTAATCATATCCTCTTCGGTACGGTTGGTCAAGTCTTCTACTGTGTCAATGCCTGCGCGCTTCAAGCAGTTGAAGCTACGTACAGACATGTCAAGTTCCTCAATGGTCATCTCAAGAACCTTTTCTTTGATGGTTTCTTCTCTTTCAACCATAATGCTTTCTCTCTTTGCCTGTTCGGACAAGTCCACAAACAAATTGAGATGCTCGTTGAGAATCTTGGCTCCGAGGGAAACCGCCTCTTTTGCGCAGATTGTTCCGTTTGTTTCAATCTCAATTGTGAGCTTGTCATAATCGGCAACTGTTCCTACGCGTGTGTTGTCAACAGTATACTTTACGTTGTATACGGGAGTGTAGATAGAATCTGTATAGATTGTTCCGATGGGTGCGGAAACGTTAGGACCAAGAAGAGATGTGTGAATCTGCTTGTTGCGTTCCTGAGATACGTAACCACGTCCGTTATCGAATGTAAGTTCCATATAGAATCTTTCGCCCTCAGCAACTGTCGCAATGTGGTGTTCGGGATTGAGGATCTCAATGTCAGTATCCTGCTTAATATCGCCTGCAGTTACTACCTGCTCACCAACTACGTCAATTACAACTGTCTTGGGAGAATTTGTGTGAAGCTTTGCAGTGATGCCCTTAACGTTAAGAACGATCTCTGTTACATCTTCTTTAACACCTGTTACTGTGGAGAACTCGTGCAAAACGCCATCAATCTTGATGTTTGTTACTGCAACGCCGGGGAGAGAGCTAAGAAGCACTCTACGAAGGGAGTTTCCAAGTGTTGTGCCGTATCCTCTTTCAAGAGGTTCTACGATAAACTTACCTTTTCTTCCGTCTTCACTTAAGTCAACTGTTGTAATATTAGGTTTCTCTATTTCAATCATTCCAAATATTCCTCCTTAATAAATTTTCACTGTTTCGTACAGGGGACAAATTTTGACCGATTTATATTGCCACCCGAAATTGCCAAGCAACCACGGGTACGACAAATACGGTACCCGGGTTATTACTTGGAATAAAGTTCGACGATAAGCTGTTCCTCGAAGGGGAAGTCAATATCTTCACGAGCAGGAAGTGTTACAACCTTTGCGCTCATGTTGTCCTTATTAACCTCAAGCCATTTGGGAGCAGTTTTTGTCTGTGCGCTCTCTACGAGTGCCTTGCACTTTTCAGAGTTTCTGAAGTTCTCACGTACTGTGATAACGTCGCCAGCCTTAACAAGGATGGAAGGAATGTTTACCTTCTTACCGTTAAGCTCGATGTGCTCATGAAGAACGATCTGACGAGCTTCCTTGTGGCTCTCTGCAAAGCCCATTCTGTAAACAACGTTGTCAAGTCTTCTTTCAAGCAAGCAAAGAAGGTTCTCACCTGTGATACCGGGCTTTCTTGCAGCCTCTACATAGTAGTTCTTGAACTGCTTCTCAAGAACACCGTAGTATCTCTTTGCTGTCTGCTTCTCACGAAGCTGACGTCCGTATTCTCTAAGTTTCTTGTTATTAGCGCCATGCTGACCGGGAGCACTGTGTCTACGGTCAAGTGCGCACTTACCTGATGTGCAACGCTCGCCCTTGAGGTAAAGCTTTTTACCTTCTCTACGGCAGAGCTTACATGCAGGACCTGTATATCTTGCCATTTTGTAAATCCTCCTGAATTAAACTTTTCTGCGTTTAGGCGGTCTGCAACCGTTGTGAGGAATAGGAGTTACGTCCTTGATCATTGTGATCTGAAGACCAACTGTTTCCAATGCACGAATTGCGGATTCACGTCCTGAACCGGGACCTTTTACAAACACTTCAACAGTCTTGAGTCCGTGTTCCATTGCTGCCTTACCAGCTGTCTCTGCTGCAGATTGAGCTGCGAAGGGAGTGGACTTTCTGGAGCCCTTGAAACCAAGCTCACCAGCGGACGCCCAAGAAATTGTATTTCCGTTAACGTCGGTGATGGTTACAATAGTATTGTTGAAAGTTGCACTGATATGAGCCGCGCCTTTTTCTATATTCTTACGTTCGCGGCGTTTTCTGACTACTTTTTTAACAGCCATCTTATGCTACTCCTTTATTTCTTCTTGTTAGCGATTGTCTT
>JAZRHW010000202.1:0-4838 GCA_045644965.1 Eubacteriales bacterium | reverse complement strand
GCTTATCACTATCGGTGACTGCTTCCACTGGAGACATCCCGTGGCTTCCGTAAATGCTCCCGGTTCTCGTGATGAAAACGGTCCTCAGGGCCTTACAGTTTCATTGTTCGGATCAGGTCTTCAGGCAGAAGCTACAGCATTCACATCTGAAGACGTTATGGCTGCTACATTCAACACTGATCTTATGTACCAGGTTGGTCTTATGATTGGTAACGACTGCATCGACGCAGGTGTATCCTGTCTCTACGGTCCCGGCGCTAACACACACCGCACACCTTACGGCGGACGTAACTTCGAGTACTACTCCGAGGACGGCTTCCTTGCAGGCGAAATGGGCGGTATCGAGGTTAAGGGTATCCTTTCCAAGGGTGTTGACGTTGTTATGAAGCACTTCGCACTCAACGATACAGAGCAGGACCGTCTCGGTCAGGCAGCTTGGCTCACAGAGCAGGCAGCTCGTGAGATCTACCTCAAGGCATTCCAAAAGGCACTTGAAGAAAACGAAGGACGCGGTGGCGTTATGACAGCTTACACACGTTGGGGTACAACATGGTCCGCAGCTAACTACGGTCTTATGAGCGGTATCCTTCGCGGCGAATGGGGCAACCACTCCATGCACATCACCGACAACATGATCACTGCAAACTGTAACGCAATCGACGCTATTATGGCGGGCGGTGTAACCTGCTTCGACGCTATGATGTCCTACGCAACAGACGATATCAAGACAGCTAAAGATGATCCCGTATTCGTTAACGCAATGCGTGAAGCTATGCACCACAACCTCTACACAATCATCAACTCCGCAGCAATGAACGGCGTTGGTGCAGGCACAACGGTAATTGCAACAGCTCCCGCAATTGTTAATACTATTGCATATATCACGCTCGCTATCGTTTTGCTTGCATTCTTGTTAATTGCATTGCTTATATTTGCATAAGAAAAGATTGCACAGCTTTATTCGAATTTGTAAACTAATTTAATTATTCTCCCTGTCCGTTGCAATATCGGCGCAAATGGGACAGGGAGATCTTTTTGACAGGAGATTCTATGAGAAAAGAACTGCTTATCAATGAAAATTGGTTGTTCCGCTACCACGATGGCAGCGAAACGGCAGTAAATATTCCGCACACTTGGAACAATATCGACGGCCAGGATGGCGGTGACGATTATTATCGCGGCACTTGTGTTTATGAGAAGAGATTTTCTTCCCCCGAACACTCGGCTGACGAAAGAATATATCTTGAATTCAACGGTGTCAATGCTTCCGCAAAGGTTATTCTCAACGGTGCAATTGTTATGACTCATGATGGTGGATACTCTACCTTCCGTGCGGATATAACCGATCACCTTTTGGAAGAAAACCACATGATAGTCGAGGTTGACAATTCCAAAAATGACAGAGTTTATCCGCAAAAGGCGGATTTCACCTTCTACGGCGGTATCTACCGTGATGTAAAGCTGATTATTGTAAACAAATATCACTTCGATCTTGATTACTTTGGCGGCCGCGGTCTTGCTGTGCGCCCCGAGGTTGAAGGCGGTGGCGAGGATGCGGCCGTTTGGGTACGCAGCTGGCACAATGCCGAGTCGGGTAAGGTAGAAATCGTCCTCAAGGATGCCGACGGCAATATCGTTGGCACGGGCGACGATAACGATGAGACCATCGTCATTGAAAAGGCGCATTTGTGGCACGGTATAGTTGACCCCTATCTTTATTCTTGCGAGGCCACACTTTTTGTCGATGGTGAGCCCGTTGACCAAGTCGGATGTCACTTTGGAGTGCGCTCATTCAAGATAGATGCTCAAAGAGGCTTTTTCCTAAACGGCAAGGAATATCCCCTGCGCGGTGTTTGTCGCCATCAGGACTGGAAGGGCATCGGAAATGCCATTACAAAGGAGCATCACGATACCGATATGGAGATCATTCGCGAGATAGGTGCTAATACTATTCGTCTTGCGCATTATCAGCACGATCAGTACTTCTATGATCTTTGCGATAAGTACGGCATGGTGGTTTGGGCGGAGATCCCCTATATTTCTGAGCATATGCCAAACGGCAGAGAAAACACAATATCGCAAATGAAGGAGCTTCTCGTTCAGTGCTACAATCATCCCTCCATTTGCGTTTGGGGCATTTCAAACGAGATAACCATCTCCACCAAAAACCGCCAGGATATGCTTGAGAACCACAGAATACTTAATGATCTTATTCACGAGATGGATCCCAGCCGTCCTACGACGCTCGCCTGCTATGCAATGTGTGCGCCGTTTGACTCCGTAGGTCATCTTTCCGACGTTGTAAGCTGGAACTTGTACCTCGGTTGGTACACTCCCTTTATGTGGCTCAACAATATATGGGTGGATTACTTCCACAAGCGTTATCCCAGCCGCTGTCTCGGATACTCGGAGTACGGTTGTGAATGCATGCCAAATCTTCACTCCGCTCACCCACACAGAGGCGACCAAACTGAAGAATATCAGTGCAAATATAACGAGTATATGCTCAACTTCTTTGAAAAGCGCCCGTTTATGTGGGCAACGCACCTTTGGAACATGTTTGACTTTGCCGCTGATGCGAGAAATCAAGGCGGCGAGCCCGGTATGAACCACAAGGGACTTGTTACCTTTGACAGAAAAATTAAAAAAGACAGCTTTTATCTTTATAAAGCTTGGTGGTCAAAAGACCCCTTCGTTTATATAGCCGGTAGACGCTACGTTGACCGCACGGAGAAAAAGACGGTGGTTAAGGTCTACTCAAACTGTCCCGAAGTTACTCTCTACGTCAACGGTGAGAAATTTGCAACACAGCAAGGAACGAGAGTATTCACCTTCCGCGTTCCCATCAAGGGCAACGTTACGCTTGAGGCGGTTTCAGGCGATCACCGAGATGAGATTAATATTAGAAAGGTCAGCATAGCCAATCCCGCATACAAGCTTGCGAAAAAGATTGCAGGCGGTGGCAACTGGACCTGATATCAGGCTCAAAATTAAATTTTACTACCTTATTATATAAGAGGAAACAATTATGAATGAAAACAACGGCGTTAACCGCGCCAAATTTTATCAGCTTGCCTTGTTCCCCATGAACAATGGCGCTACTAACGTTTATTTCGTACTTATACTTTCCTATATAGCGCAGTTCGGTAACGCGGTTCTCGGACTTGCAATGCTTTTCGCGTCCTTTATGGTAACGGGAATGCGTATCTTTGACGCGATAACCGACCCGATTATCGGCGCTCTTATGGATAAGACAAACACAAAATTCGGTAAATTCCGTCCCTTTATGGTCATAGGTAACGTAATTATGGCGGTAAGCGTACTCCTTTTGTACGTTGTTACTCCTCTCGTACCTGCCAATATGATGTGGCTCCGCTACACGCTCTTCATACTTCTTTATGCAGTGTGGGTTATCGGATATACATTCCAGACTTCCGTAACAAGAAGTGCACAGACGGTTCTTACCAACGATCCTAAGCAACGTCCCCTTTTCACGATATTCAACACCGTCGGCTCACTCGCAGGCATGGGTGTTATGCAGGGCGTGGGTATGGTTATGGCTTGGGATTCCTTTGCGGGTGACTACAACCAACAGTGGTATGCAATAATGACCTTTGTTGGAATTACGATCTCCGCTCTCCTTACCGTCCTTGCCGTTATCGGTATTGCGGAAAAGGACAACGAGAAATATTTCGGTATTGGCGGACAGCAGGAGGCTGTTAAGATTTCCGAATACGTTAAGATAATCAAAGCAAACAAGCCCCTTCAACGCCTTATGGTAGCAGGAGGTGGATGCAAGCTCGCTCTTGCAATAGCTCAGAACGTTACCGTTTTGATTATGCTCTACGGATGTATGATGGGCAACTACGATACCTTTAATATGGTATTTATGGCGCTTGGATACGTGTTCTCCGCTCCCTTCTTCGTGCTTACCGTTCGTACGTCTCAAAAGCACGGTCAAAAGAAATCCCTTATGACTTACGTTGCAGTAGCGCTTGCTTGCTACGTTGGCGTGTTCGCACTCCTTATGATGTGGCAACAGGGCAACCCCGCCTTCAATCTCAGTCTTATTGGCGAGAACGGTCTTTCCATTAATCTTTATACAATACTCTTCATTCTCTTCTTCGGCGTGGGCTACGGTGCATATTATGCTACAGCGGACATGCCCATTCCCATGGTTGCGGACTGTGCGGACTACGAAACCTATCGCTCGGGTAAGTTCATTCCCGGTATTATGGGAACTCTCTTTTCACTCGTTGACAAGCTCGTTTCCAGCCTTGCATCCGCGGTTGTTTCTATCGCACTTTTGTGCATAGGAATTTCCGATCTTCCCACAAAGGTTACTCCCTACGTTGATGGAATGAATTGGGTTGTTATCGCTCTCTTCTGTATAGTTCCCATGGTTGCTTGGGCTCTTACTCTTGTTGCTATGAGAGGATACTCTCTTGACGGCAAACGCATAAAGACTATCCAGGCTGTCAACGCGGCGCGCAGAGCTGCAGTTGAAAACGGAATGTCTATGGATGAGGCTATGATAACCATCACGGATGAAACCGTAGAGGTGGCTTAATCATCTAACATAAAACAAAAAGCAGTCTAAATGACTGCTTTTTGTTTTTATATTATTTTTTTGTAACAAGCTTTTTATTTTTCCAGTGTCCGCTGCGCCAACGGCCGCACATGAACACCGCTCGAACACACTCGTCAAGTGCCATTCCAACATATGCGCCAACCGCTAAATAGCCCATCTTCATACCGAAAAGCCATGTGCCTCCAGCTGCACACAAAAACATAAATACTACGGCAATAACCATGGGGAAAATTGCATCTCCGCTGGT
>JAZRHW010000201.1:0-1639 GCA_045644965.1 Eubacteriales bacterium | reverse complement strand
CCCTTAGCAGCGAGGAATGTATAAGCCATACCACCACCGATAATGAGTGTGTCAACCTTTGTGAGAAGGTTGTTGATAACGTTGAGCTTGTCAGCAACCTTAGCACCGCCAAGGATTGCAACGAAGGGACGCTCGGGAGTTGTGAGAGCCTTACCCATAACACCGATTTCCTTCTGAATGAGGTAACCGCAAACTGCGGGAACGTTTCCGTACATAGCAACGCCTGCTGTTGTAGCGTGAGCGCGGTGAGCTGTACCGAATGCATCATTTACATAAATGTCGCAGTATTTAGCAAGTTCTTTTGCAAAATCCTCTCCATTCTTCTCTTCTCTTGCGTCAAAGCGAACGTTCTCAAGGAGAACTGCCTTGCCGTTTTCAAGAGCTGCAACCTTTGCCTGTGCGTCAGCACCGATAATGTCCTCAGCGAATGTTACTACGCCGCCAAGGTACTCGTTAAGACGAGCTGCAACGGGAGCAAGTGTGAGATTCTTCTTGTCATTTTTGAGTGCCTTTGCAAGAAGCTCAGCCTTAGCAGCTTCTCTTTCTTCCTCGGGAAGAGCCTCTACCTTTTTCTTTTCTTTCTTTGTAAGACCAAAGCCCTCTGTAAGAATGTTGTGGGGCTTGCCCATGTGGGAGCAAAGAACAACGCGCGCGCCTTTAGCGAGCAAATATTTGATTGTGGGAAGCGCCTCAACGATTCTCTTGTCGCTGGTGATAACGCCGTCCTTAAGGGGTACGTTGAAATCGCATCTAACGAGAACTCTCGCGCCCTCTACGATCTCAATATCTTCAATAGATTTCTTGTTGTAGGTCATGATAAAATATTCCTTTCATAACGTATTCGGGCTCTTTTTTTCACAAGCCCAATCTTTACCATTTATTAATATATCACACTTTTGTCAAATTATCAATAGTTTTGTGAAATTTTTGGCAAAAAGTTGCTACAAAACAAAAAAGCACACCCTTTCGCGGGCGCCTAATAATATATTAATATATTCGAAAATATGTTAGAAAATGAGTGCTACGATAAACATAAGCAATATTATTACTACCAAAATTATATAAAGCTGAGTCAATATATCAATTTCGGTATTTTCACTTTCGTTATTTTCACCGTCTTCAGGGGTGTTTTCATCCTGATTGTCGTCCGCATTGTCATCTTCACCTATAGCGGGAACTTTGACTCTATCACGTCTCAATTCATCACCACAAACAGAACAGTAGCCAACCAAGTCATAAGAACCGTTTTCTGTCGCGGTAGGTTCAACTCTGTTTTCAATCACCCAACCCTTTTGAATGTGTCCGAGGCTCTCAACTGTAACTAACTCACGACTAAGCTCGGCATTACATACTGAACAATAAATCACTTTATCGTAAGAGCCATTGTTTACACAATCAGCAGGAACATCATTTTCTACAACACCGTTTTCTGCAGGAGTATGTCCAAGCGCTGCCTTTTCAACGTATGTTGTGTAGTCACATCTTGAACATGTTTCGTATGCATCCCAACCGATTTCGGTGCATGTTGGAGCTTGTGCTTCGTGTGTTATCTTGTCGTGTCCAAGTGCCGCCTTTTCAACGTATGTTGTGTAATCGCATCTTGAACATGTTTCGTATGCATCCCAACCGATTTCGGTAC
>JAZRHW010000200.1:0-7557 GCA_045644965.1 Eubacteriales bacterium | reverse complement strand
TTTGATGATAGTAAGCATTATTTACAAAATTCAATCCCGCCATACTGAGCCCCTTTTCATTTGTAGCATCATAATAAAGCGGGTAATTATCACGGATTATTCCTGTTCCGATTATCGCATATTCAGTCATCTCGCTTGATGTACATTTATACGAAAAACGGTATTGGCGAGGTGTGATTATTACACTCTCGTCCATTCTATATTCGAGGTCTAAAGTCCTCCCAAAATATCGGTTTTTATCTCCAAAAACTATTGCAGTACACATAATATCACTCCTTTTTTTGATGATATTATCTCCTTAAAATTCCACAAAAATTCAGGGGCAGTAAGCTTAATGCTTACCGCCCCAAAGGTTAGGTTTTTTTATCAAATTTGTGAGCACATTTTACGCATGTAATCGTGATCTTTCCCCTGCCTCTTGGCACTCTAAGCCAAGTTTTGCACCTGGAACAACGATAAAACTTATGCGTTTTTCTTTGCTCCCATCTCGTCTTGTTCATCTTCAAAGCGCCTGTATAACGCTTGTTTTCCTGAACTCTTTTGTAGATATTTTTAGACAATATTCTAAAATATCCATAGGCAAGAAATGCCATCATTAGTACATAGAAAATTGTTTTTACTATCCCCTTGGGACAAAATCCACATATTAAGAATGAGATGAGGGACAAAATAATACTCAACTTTGCAAGATCATCAAAGCCATTTCTACCGTAGAAAAAGCTCCTTAATTTGTTTGTGATTTTTACTAAAAAATTTCTCATTTTATTTACTAATTATTCACTTCTAAGAGCAATTACGGGGTCCTTGTTAGATGCTGTTTTTGATGGGAACAAGCCTGCCACAAACGTAAGAATCATGCTTATAGCAACAAGTATTATCGCAGGTACGGGCTCGAGAACGGCTTGGAGTGAAGCAATTCCTGTAAAGTGGAAGAGTATGATATTGATAATAACAATCAATCCAAGTGAACATACAATACCTATCAAGCCTGCAACAAAGCCAACAAAGAGGGTTTCCGCATTGAATACGCGTCCGATATCCTTCTTGGAAGCACCAATTGCTCTAAGAATACCAATTTCTTTCGTTCTCTCAAGTACGGAAATATATGTGATAATTCCAATCATGATGGATGATACTACAAGGGATATCGCTACGAATGCAATCAAAACGTAAGAAATAGCATCAATAATTGTTGTTACTGAGCTCATAAGAAGTGCTACAGTATCAGTATATATGATCTTATCCTTTTCCCCTTGCTTATCATTATAGTCCTTAATAAGCTTTGTAATTTGATCTTTAGCCTCAAAGTCCTTGGGATAAATAGATATCGACGATGGATTATCAACGTCTATATATCCAAGATCTTCAAGATTGCCGTCATATGTGTTGGTAGTAACCTTGCCCTCATTAATCTTAGCAAGAATTTGATTGATTACCGCGTCAACCTCGGTGGAATCTATTTTTTCAAGAATTTCACTGAGGTACGGAATATCGTCAATCGTATATCCTTTAGCGTCAAATCTGATGCCTGTGAAGAGGTCTACCTCTTTATTATTAAGCTGCGCTTTAACAACTTCACTGTTATTTCCCTTTGCAATAGCGTCATCCTCAAGATCGGAAAGGTAACCGATTGTACCAATATTAGCCATAGCCATAGAGTCATCAGAGGGACGAAGAATACCTACTATCTTAAGGTCAATTGCGTCTTCGATTCTCTGATTGAGAATTTTGGCATCATTTTCGTTGCTTGAATCAAGCTCTCTTATCTTGCCATCTTCAAGAACATAGTGATCACTATCCACCAAAACCTTAAAGCTGAAATCATATA
Source organism: Eubacteriales bacterium (assembly GCA_045644965.1). GTDB lineage: Bacteria > Bacillota > Clostridia > Oscillospirales > CAG-272 > RGIG4608. The sequence continues at coordinate 5,729 of JAZRHW010000200.1, read as the reverse complement.
TCTCATCGTAAGTATAACTTGTAGATTCTATTTTATAGGTGTTTTCAGTTCCGTTTACGTATGCATCTATAGCGTGCTTCATATACTCTCTAACTTCATTAAAGTCGCGGATTCCAAGCACATAGAGTGTGTAGTCGGATATTTGGTTGTTTTGGTCTACTATAAGAACGATTTCGTTTGCGTTTTCAGGATATCTACCGTCAACAAGCTCATATTCGTTTGCAATGGTATCGGTGTTACCAATGAGCTTCGTCCAACCTGTAACACTACCCATACTTCCCATCATAGAGGTCATGCTTTGCATCATACTCATAGAAATGCCAGACATACCCATCGATGAATACAACTGATTCATTCCCTTGGAGCTGTTCTTATAAGTGCCGTCCTCTTGCAAAAGATATGTGTTAAGGTCAAAGTCATACTTATAAATAATATCCGACGCATATTCCTTGAAGGCGGGAGTATTCTCAATATACTGCTTAAATTTATCAAGATTATTTGTGGTTACGGATGTTGTCATTGAGGACATCATTGTAACCATAATCTCGGTTGAATAAATCTTATTGGGATCTCTTGGCTCGGTAGGTTTCTGTGCACTCTGCATGAGAGAGGACATCATTGAACTTGCGTTCAATGTGTTTTGCTGAATTTGAATGGGATACGAGGACATTGTATTCTCTTCAATGGAATGGATATATGCATTTACGCCCGTTGAAACAGCGAGGATAAGTGCAATACCGATAATACCAATAGAACCGGCAAATGATGTTAAGAATGTTCTTCCTTTTTTGGTCATCAAGTTGTTAAATGACAAGGACATTGCAGTAAGGAAAGACATAGAAGATTTCTTCTTTCTTCTTGAGATTTCCTTCTTTCTTTGAATCTCCATCATTTCCGTGTATTCCATTCTTCCGTCAAAGGGATTGGAGTCTCCCACAAGATTACCGTCATGAAGGTTTATAATTCTTGTAGAATACTGCTCGGCAAGTTCGGGATTGTGTGTAACCATAACTACGAGTCTGTCTTTTGCAATTTCCTTCAAAAGATCCATTACCTGAACGCTGGTTTCCGAGTCAAGAGCACCCGTGGGTTCATCCGCAAGAAGAATATCGGGGTTATTGATCAAGGCACGAGCGATAGCAACTCTTTGCATCTGTCCGCCTGAAAGCTGGTTGGGACGCTTGTTTATCTGAGAACGAAGTCCTACCTTATCAAGAGCTTGCACTGCTCTTCTTCTTCTCTCCGCTTTGGATATACCACTAAGTGTAAGCGCCAACTCTACGTTAGCAAGAACGGTTTGGTGAGGTATCAAATTATAGCTTTGGAATATGAAACCAATGGAGTGGTTTCTATATGTGTCCCAATCGGCATCCTTAAAATCCTTTGTTGATACGCCGTTAATAATAAGATCGCCACTTGTGTATTGATCAAGACCGCCAACAATGTTAAGCAATGTTGTTTTACCACAACCTGATTGACCAAGGATGGATACAAACTCATTCTCTCTAAATTTGATGCTCACACCCTTAAGTGCTTCAACAGCAGATTCATCTTTTCCGTAAGTTTTTCTAATATTGACTAATTCTAACATTTCTTCTCCTTACTTTATTGATATTTTATAGTTTTAGTTATTTTTATTTATCCTATCATAAATCATAATCCTTAAAAATTCCTTAAATTTTTTTGGTTTTTAGCAAAATAATTAAAAAAGTGTCCGCCAAATTGTAAGAAGTTACAAAAATAACAATATATTGATTTAATTGTTGACAATGGCACAATATATAGTTATAATTATTATGTCGAATTTTTTCACTTTTTTATATATTTAATAAGTTTGGGGAGGGTTTTATGAAGATTATCAAAAGAAACGGTTCAGAAGTTACATTTGATCCAAATAAAATAGTTATTGCAGTAACAAAAGCCAACGAAAGCGTTGTTCCAAGCGCACGAATGAGTGAAATTCAAATCAAGCGCATTGCCGAAGACGTCGAAATGGCCGCTTTACATATGAATCGCTCGCTTAACGTTGAAGAAATTCAAGATATGGTTGAAGAGCAAATAATGAATCAGCGCGCTTTTGACGTTGCCAGAAGATATATTACCTATCGTTACACTCGCGCTCTTGTCAGAAAATCCAACACTACCGACGAGCAAATTTTGAGTCTTATCGAGTGCAATAATGAGGAAGTAAAGCAAGAGAATTCCAACAAAAATCCCACTGTAAATAGTGTACAAAGAGACTATATGGCAGGTGAGGTCAGCAAAGATATTACCAAGAGAATTTTGCTCCCCGCTGAAATTGTAGAAGCGCATGAAAAAGGTATTATTCATTTCCACGACTCCGACTATTTCGCGCAACACATGCACAACTGTGACCTCGTAAACCTTGAGGACATGCTTCAAAACGGCACAGTTATTAGTGGAACAATGATCGAAAAACCCCATAGCTTTTCAACAGCTTGTAATATTGCAACTCAAATCATTGCACAAGTTGCATCCTGTCAGTACGGCGGTCAAAGTATTTCTTTGACACATCTTGCTCCGTTTGTTGACATAAGCCGTAAAAAAATAAGAGTAAAAGTGGAACGAGAACTCCGCAGTATATTCCCTGAAGTTAAAGAAGAAGATATCGATAGAATCACTGAGGAAAGACTCCTTGAAGAAATTAGAAGCGGTGTTCAGACTATTCAGTACCAGGTTGTTACCCTTATGACAACCAATGGACAAGCTCCCTTCGTTACGGTATTTATGTATCTCAACGAGGCAAAGAGCGAGCGCGAAAAGAAAGACCTTGCTATAATTATTGAGGAAACTCTCAAACAAAGATATGAAGGTGTTAAAAACGAAAAAGGTGTGTGGGTAACCCCTGCATTCCCCAAGCTTATCTATGTTCTTGAAGAGGATAATATTCACGAAGATAGCCCTTATTATTATCTCACCAAGCTTGCTGCTAAATGCACTGCAAAGAGAATGGTTCCCGACTATATTTCCGAAAAAATAATGCTCCAAAATAAGATTGACAAGAATGGTGATGGTCACTGCTACACCTGTATGGGTTGCAGAAGCTTCCTCACACCCTACGTTGATGAAAACGGTCAACCCAAGTATTACGGTAGATTTAACCAAGGCGTTGTAACAGTTAACCTTGTTGATATCGGTCTCTCCGCTGAGGGCGACATGGAAAAATTCTGGAAAATATTTGACGAGAGAATGGAGCTTTGTCACAAGGCACTTCAGTGCCGTCACGAGCGCCTTACAGGCACTGTTTCCGATGCTGCACCAATCTTGTGGCAACACGGAGCGCTTCTCCGCCTTGCCAAGGGAGAGAAAATCGACAAGTATCTCCACGGCGGTTATTCTACTCTTTCTCTTGGCTACGCAGGTCTTTGGGAATGTGTGCTTGCGCTTAACGGCAAGAAGCTCACTGAGCCCGACGGCGAGGCACTGGGTCTTGAAATTATGAAAAAGCTCAACGAATACACCGCAAAGTGGAAGGCGGCGGAATGCATCGACTATTCCCTCTACGGCACGCCTCTTGAAAGCACAACATATAAATTTGCTAAATGCTTGCAAAAGCGCTTTGGCATCAAAAAAGGTATTACTGACAAGACTTACATAACAAACAGTTATCATGTTCATGTTACCGAAGAAATTGACGCGTTCAAAAAGCTTGCGCTTGAAGCAAAGTTCCAGGCGCTCTCGCCCGGTGGTGCTATTTCTTACGTAGAAGTACCCAATATGCAAAATAACCTCAGTGCAGTGCTTTCCGTAATGAGATTTATCTATGATAACATTATGTATGCCGAGCTCAATACAAAGAGCGACTACTGTCAATGCTGTGGCTTTGACGGCGAAATTGAGATCGTTGAAACGGACGGAAAACTCATTTGGAAATGCCCCAACTGTGGAAATGTTGATCAATCCACAATGAATGTTGCAAGAAGAACTTGCGGATATATCGGTACACAGTACTGGAACCAAGGAAGAACTCAAGAAATAAAAGAAAGAGTACTTCACCTTTAATACAAACAAAACAATCCCTTGCAGCTATGCAAGGGATTGTTAATCGAGGATATTATGAATTATGCACTTATAAGAGAAAACGATATAGCCAACGGCCCCGGAGTCCGCACTTCTCTTTTTGTCAGCGGATGTAGGCATCACTGTAAGGGTTGCTTCAACCCCGAAACGTGGAATTTTACTTACGGTGAACCGTTTACACAAGCTGAAATTGATCGTATTATAGAATCAACTAAACCCTCGTTTGTAGAAGGATTAACTATTCTCGGCGGTGAACCATTTGAACCTGAAAATCAAGCGGCATTGGTCGAGCTTTTGAAACAGTTCAAGAGCGCTCTTCCTCACAAAAAGGTTTGGTGCTATACGGGATTCAATTTTGAAAATGAACTCCTTGCAAAAGCGCAAAATAATCAAGAAAATGTCAAGGAATTGCTTGAATTATTAGATGTCCTAGTTGATGGAAGATTCGTAGAAGAACTGAAAAGTTCAGCACTTCTCTTTAGAGGATCTTCTAATCAAAATATTATCGACGTACAAGAATCATTGAAGCTAAACAAACTCATTCTCCTGCCCGGCACATGGGAAAGAAAAATGGGGAGTGGGAATATTTATGATGCATAAAATTAAGGCAGACCTCATAATAGGTCTGCCTATTTTTAATTGTATGTCACAGTTCCGTCTTTAGATATTTGACCGTCGGTGCAGTAGATTATGAAATCATAAGAGTCCATTCTCCAATGGTCATATTTTTTAATTGCTTGCCATTCTTGTAAGATAGCCTTATGCAAAAAGGTGTAATCCAAATGGATAACACCTTTATAGTAATAAGATTAAACTCCAGAATAAGCGGAGAAGCCGCCGTCAACGGGAATTACGATACCTGTTACAAAGCCGGATTCCTCGGGATTTGTAAGGAATCTAAGTGTACCAAGAAGCTCTTCGGATTCGCCAAAACGTCTCATGGGAGTTGCGTTGAGAATCTTATTTGTTCTAGGTGTAGGAGTGCCATCCTCGTTGAAGAGGAGCGCTCTATTTTGGTTTGTTACAAAGAAACCGGGAGCGATACCGTTAACTCTGATACCAGCACTTGCGAAGTGAACTGCAAGCCACTGTGTGAAGTTGGATATGCCGGACTTAGCTGCGCTATATGCGGGAATCTTTGTAAGGGGACGGTATGCGTTCATAGAAGAAATGTTCAAAATTGAGCAACCTTCCTGACCGAGCATGTCCTTAACGAATACCTGTGTGGGAAGAAGTGTTCCCATGATATTAAGATTGAATACGAAATCAAAGCCGGACTTATCAAGATTGAAGAATGTCTTGATGTCGTCTCTATCTTCGTCGCCTACCTCATAATATTCCTTATCAGTTGTAGCTCTGGGGCTATTACCGCCTGCACCGTTGATAAGGATTGTGCACTTACCAAGGTCGTTGAGAATAGCTTCGTGAGCAGCTTCAATGCTTTCCTTTTCAAGGCAGTTTACCTTGTATGCCTTAGCGCAACCGCCGTTAGCGTTGATTCTATCAGCTACTACGCCTGCAGCTACGTCGTTGAGGTCGAGAAGAGCTACCTTATAGCCCTGTTTAGCCATTTCTTCAGCGAAGGATGAGCAAAGGATGCCGCCTGCGCCTGTAATAACACAAACTTTATTCATAATTATTCTCCTAAATTAGTTTTTAGCATCTTTTTCGATAGCTTCCCAAAGGCC
>JAZRHW010000199.1:0-1780 GCA_045644965.1 Eubacteriales bacterium | reverse complement strand
AGCCCACCGAGCCGAAAAGGCAAATAAGGCGTGCGGGGTTGTATTTTCTCAGTGCCGTGAGTGCCGAGGTCAAGCTGAGCCCGTTGTGAGCATAGTCGATAACAAAGCACGCGCCACTCTGTGTCGCCACGGTTTCAAATCTACCGTCAATTCTCATGCCCGAGAGGGCGGAAACTATCTTTTGCTCGTCAATGCCTATCTCTCTCGCCACCGCTATGGTGGAGAGGGCATTGTGAATATTAAATTCACCGGGAATGGAGAGGGAATATGGGGTTGCCCCGCTACCGTGGTGGCAGGTAAAGCTCATACCGAGCGCGCCGTCAATTTTGCAAGGTTTGATATCCGTTGCACGATAGTCGGCTGAGTTTTCGGTTGAATAAAAAATCTTCTTTGCTACTGAGTCGGCAAGGATTTTTTCGGTGTAACCGTCATCCGCATTTGCAATTACAAGTGATGGCGCGAATTTATCAAAAAGTGTCTTTTTCGACTCAAAATAGTCCTCGAGATTGGGATGCTCTCCGGGGCCGATATGGTCGGGAGAGAAGTTTGTGAACAGTGCGATGTCAAGCTTTACTCCAAGCACTCTGTTGAATTTGAGCGCCTGCGAAGAAATCTCCATAACAACTGCTCGCATGCCCGAGGTAATCATATCACTCATGTATTTTTGGAGCATATAGCTCTCGGGGGTAGTGTTTTTCGTTTCAAGCTTGGTATCTCCGTAGAGAACTCCGTTCGAACCAATGTACCCCGCAGGAATGCCCGAAGCATCCAGGAGCTGCTTTATCATAAGCGCGGAGGTTGTCTTGCCCTTTGTACCCGTGATGCCTATCGTGAGGAGCTTGTGAGAGGGATGACCGTAGAGCTCACAGGCTAGGAGCGCAAGTGCTTTTCGACTGTTTTCAACGAGTATCACCGTCGCCTCGCTCGGTAAATCGGCAGGGATGTATTCACATACAAATACGCGACAACCCTTTTCGTACGCCTTGCGAGCGAAAATATGTCCGTCCGTTGCAAAGCCCTTGACGCATACAAAAATTGAGCCCGCATGCGCTTCAAGCGAGTTGTTTGTAATGTGGAAAACCTCTCGCTCTTCGACCGAGCTTCTATATTCAATTTTTTCAAGAAGTGTTGAAAGGAGCATAGCGACCTCGCGATTGAGTATTTTATCAAATTATAGCACATCTTTAAAGAGTTTTCCATAGGTTTTTGAAAAATAGTTGTATTTACTTAATTGCGGGAGCACGGAGTGCTCCCCTACGGTGTTTGGTGTTAAGATATTGTTCGTGAATAGCCATATCGTTACGGAACTAACCAAGCCTCCCTTCGCCAGGGAGGTGCCGAGGAACGAGGCGGAGGGAGTTCTCCTTTGAGCGAATAAAACCTTTAGCATAAACCAAATGGTGCTCTCCTCATCCGTCACCTATCGGTGACACCTTCTCCGCTGGAGAAGGCTAATTGTTACATTCCTTCGAAGCGGGAGCACGGAGTGCTCCCCTACGGTGAAACAAATGTGGTTCGTGGTATATCTAGAAAATTTTACAACACTCCACTGCGAGAACCGCGAAGCTGATTAAAAGTTTTTGCCAAGCTTTTTTCAAAAAGCGGGCGAAGCTGATTAAAAGCTTTTTTGCCTATCTTTTAATGCACATAGTTCGTGATGTGTTTTATAAATCTAGCAAAACAATATTGCGAGAATGACGAAGTCGCTTGAAAAGTTTTTTTGCCAATTTCAATGCACACAGTTCGTGGTGTGTCTTAAAAATTTAGCTAAACTATACTG
>JAZRHW010000198.1:0-9796 GCA_045644965.1 Eubacteriales bacterium | reverse complement strand
GTTGCAAAATCAAATTTATACCAAGATGAAGGAAAAGGGCTGGTACGCGCCCGAGATGGCGGGACAGGATAAAGTTCAACAGTTGAAGCAAAAGTTTTCAGCGAATTAAAGAAAAAACAACCCCCACCTATAATTTGGTGGGGGATTTGTTATGCTCTAAAAGAAACATCAAGAGAATCGATTTCCGATTCACTCAATATAAGTTTTTTGTTTTTCTTTTGATATTTCCAAATTATATTTTGATGCTCATAGGAAATCAAATACTTGCATTCTTTACACTGGTATAAATAAGAGAAATTTTGTACTTTCGTGAAAGTAAATAATTGATGTGTATTTCTACCAATATTAAGAAGAGGTCTGCTCAAAGGGGAATCCTGTTTTGTGGGAATTGAGGACAGAACTTTTTTATACAATTTGTTTCCGCATTTGCAACAATGCATAGTTTTAAATTGCATGCTTAATGGTAATTTGGAATTATAATTAATCTTTATCATTTCTAAATACTCAAATTATCGTCGTTTGACTCGCATCACCCTTGCTATTAGAACGGAAGGGGATACCGAGATGCTCGTATGCAAGGGCGGTTACGCAACGTCCCTTGGGTGTACGGGAGAGGAAACCAATTTGCAAGAGGTAGGGCTCGCAAACGTCCTCAATGGTGATAGCTTCTTCGCCGATAGTAGCGGCGATAGTATCAAGTCCAACGGGGCCACCGTTATAGAAACGGATAATGGTTTCAAGCATACGTCTATCAAGACTGTCAAGTCCGAGCTCGTCGATCTCGAGCTTGTCGAGAGCATATCTTGCAATCTCGCAGTTGATGATGCCGTCGCCCATAACCATCGCAAAGTCGCGAACACGCTTCAGGAGTCGGTTTGCAATACGGGGAGTTCCGCGTGAGCGGCTCGCAAGCTCAAGTGCGCCATCCTCGGTGATGTTGATGCCGAGAATTTTTGCGCTTCTCTTAACGATGGTTGCGAGTTCCTCGGGTGTATAAAGCTCGAGTTTCAAAAGAACTCCAAAACGGTCGCGAAGGGGAGTGGTGAGCTGACCTGCGCGCGTTGTTGCGCCAATAAGTGTGAACTTGGGAAGGTCAATTCGGATACTTCTTGCGGCAGGGCCTTTACCAATGATGATATCAACGGAGTAGTCCTCCATAGCAGGATAAAGTACCTCTTCGATGGAGCGAGAAAGACGGTGGATTTCGTCAATGAAGAGCACGTCGCCGTTTTCAAGTCCTGTAAGAATTGCTACAAGATCGGCCTGTGTTTCGATTGCGGGGCCGGATGTAATTTTAATATTTACTCCCATCTCGTTTGCTATGATATGGGAAAGGGTTGTTTTACCAAGTCCGGGAGGGCCGTAGAGGAGAACGTGGTCAAGCGCATCTCCGCGGAGCTTTGCCGCTTCGATATAGATCTTAAGGTTTTCCTTTGCCTTTTCCTGACCTATATATTCTTCTATACTTTGAGGGCGAAGCTCGTTTTCACGTGCATCGTCGCCCGTCATTGAGGGAGAAACTGTGCGTTCCTCATAGCTGTTTTCAAAATCAAAATCTTCTTCGTAACGCATATTTTAGTCCTCCTTATCTACTGAGATTTTTAAGCGCAAGACGAATGATATCGTCCGTTTGCTTATTTGAAATATCCACTCCGCGAAGAGCCGCCACAACTTCGCTCTTGGTATAACCGAGTACCATAAGAGCACTTTGCGCGTCGGAGAGCTTGGAGCTGCCTGCAGGAATTGCAGGTGCGTTTGAGCCGAGGGCAGAGGGAACTGTGGGGGCATTTCCAAAGGATTTTGAAATCTTATCCTTGAGTTCAAGAATGATTCTTGCAGCGGTTTTTGCACCGATTCCGTTTGCTTTAGCAATCGCCTTTGTGTCCTCGTTCATAATTGTAATTGCAAGCTTGTCGGGGGAGAATACGGACAAAATTGCGATAGCCGCCTTTGGTCCAACGCCCGAAACTGTTATAAGAAGCTTGAATGCTTCAAGCTCCGCCTCACTTGCAAAGCCGAAGAGCTCAATTCCGTCCTCGCGCACCGCCATATATGTGTAAAGGCGAACCGTGGGAGCTTCACTAACTGAAAGGTGGGGGGGCATTGACTCGTAGGTCGTCTGTGTGATAGTCATTTTATATCCAACGCCCTGTGCGTCAAGCACCGCGAAGGTATAGTCAAGGTGGGCAAGCTTGCCCTCGATATAGTAAAACATCAGTTTTCTCCTTCTGTTTTTTCTTCTGTTTCAGTCGCCTCGGCTACAACGGTAGCTGCGGCTTTTTTCTTTTTTCTTGTGTCAATGATTATCAGTGCCACAAAAATTGCCGTTGAAATCATTGAAACGATAATGGAAACTACGTAAATGTCGGGCTCGTAGAGGAATACCACGGTGTGCTCGCCCGCATTGGCGATATCGAAAGCCATGAGCGACGTACCGAGAACGGAGTATGTCTCAACTCGCTCTCCGTCAATATATACCTTCCAGCCCTCGTCGTAGGGAATGGTGGTCATAACGGTTTTGTTGTCAACGTCGGTTTTAATAGAACCGAAAATGTGGTGGTCGGTGGAGTCCTCATCAATTTGCATATTGCCCTCGGCAAGCTTTTCGTAAGCCGCCTCAAAGGCATCCATATTGAGTGTGTAGAGGTAGTCGGTGTGCTTGTAAATATAGAGCTTTTCCTCGTCAAGTCGGAAGGAGAGGGTCATCTCCTCGCCCGCCTTGCGCTCGCCAAGAGTTATAATTCTTGAGTAGGTGGTGTTGCTAACGTACTGCTCATCATTTACAAAAAGGGTAAAGCTTCTCTCCCAATTTGAAGGGATGAAGAGGTAGAGGGGGCCGTCTTTTTCAACTGTGAAGATAAAGTCAACGTAGCTTTCCTCGTCATAAGCGGTGGAGGAATATTCCATATTTCCGCCGACGGTGCTGTTAGCGCCCGTGATATTGTTCTTTGTAAGAGTTATGGGAGAATAGAATTCGATCATATTTTCTTCGTCATTACCAAGAAGGGTATTGAGAAGTAAATTTTGAATTTCAAAGGGATTTTTGTAGCCCCCGTCCTTGACAGTGTAATCATACTCGAAGGGAAGGTCTAAATCCTTAATCATGGAATCCACTCCGAAAGCGATGGAGAGCGCGTAGGGGTTTTTATACGCGTAATACTTTTCGTCCTCAGCAACGAGTTCGAAGTACTGATTCATAAGCTCGTTTTGTGTGAGTGATTCTTTGTTGAATTCGTTTTCCTTATTTGAAAAAATATATTTAATGCCGAAGAGGGAGTCGGTAATCATTGTTGAGCCGATATACTGAGTCCAATGCGCGTCGGCATAGAAGCCAAGGTAATCAAGAAGTGATATTACGCTCTGATTGAGTGTGGAAGTGGAGTTTGAAAGACCCTTTAAGGAAAGAGCCATGTTATCATTTGTGCAACGATGGGTGGTTTTTTCCGAGCGGAAGAATCCCTTATCCTTATCTTGCACGGTCTCGACTATGGGGCGAAGATCGGCAAAATAGTCCACGTAAGATGAGTATGTGGAATATCCAACATCGCAACCGAGTGAGCAAATAAGCACCGCACCGTTGATAAAGAGTTCAATGCAAACGGCAAAGAGCATTACGAAGCTTGCCGCTCTTGATCCGCGATTTCTGATAAAGTAACAAACGACTGCTCCTATTACGAAAATTGCGATAACTGAGAACACGATAACCTGGAAGAACGGAAGTTCGTTGAAAACGTAACCGTACTTAAAATATTCGTTGTCCTCAAGTGTAAAGTTGGGATACTCAAATTTTTGTGCTATGAGCACAAGCGCCATAAGGATGCCGCCAATGCCCACGATATGCTTTGCGGAAAATTCCTCAATCTCGCAAAATCCCTTGTAGCCCATAACGAGCATGAGGAAGATGAGGATGAAGCTGTATCTATAGTTGAGGCAGTTTGGCTCCTGGAATCCGTGCATAATGAGGTCGGTGGGATTGATGACCATTATGAAAACGTAAAGGAGTAGGAGTGAGCCGTAGAACACCTTTTCTCTAAAGCTTATCTTTTTAGCCATAAAGAATAGGGGAACGGCAAGGAGGGTGAGAACTCCGCTATAAAGAAGGGGAAGTCCCTCGTGCATAACCGTATCGTAAGAGCCGGGAAGGAGTTTTGGGAAGAGGTCGAAAAGATCAAATCTTGGAACTATATCCCACGAAGGGTCGGTGAAATCGCTCTTTCCAAACTGAAGTGAATATGCCGCTGCCGCGATAACGAAGGCGGCTATTCCCACGCCAAGAACTGTTGATCCGCCAATTTTTGCAAGCGATTTTACAAAATGAGTTTTGCTACCTGTGGGATTGATGAGAGTTCTATCCTCGTCCTTGAAATATGCAAAGAAGAAGTAGAACGCTGTAAACCAGCAAAGCATATATCCAATGTAGTAGTGGCTCATCATCATGATGGCAAGTGTAGCCACATAGAGCTTATATCTTCCTTCTTTGACAAGTCGTTCAATGGAATATGCCAAAATAGGAAGAAGGAAAAGGGCGTCAAGCCACATTATATTGTTTTGGTAAACAATTGAATACGCGCTAAGTGCGTACATTGTTGAGAAAATGACGATATTATAGGGCTTTATTTCTTTGGAAATCTTATGGAGATAAAAACCAAAGGTAAGTCCGCAAATTCCCAATTTGATGCAAATTATAGTAAGAAGCGCCTCGAGCATCATCTTCTTTGGAAAGAGGCAAACGATATATGAGAGGGGACTTGCGATATAGTATGCATAAATTCCCATAAACTCACCGCCGAGGGAGCGCTCGAAGGAGTAAAGAAGTGAGCCGTCGCCCCACACGAAGTCGCGGAGAGCCTCATAAAAATACACGTATTGTGCATTGAGGTCAAGAACGAGCACGGAAAGGTCTCCAAACGGCTTATGTCCGAGTGCAAAATAGATGGCGAGCATCAAAAGTGCAGGCAACAAAAAGCACCAACCGAGATGACCGTACTCCTTTTTTATGCTTATGAGTTTTTCGTTATTTTTTATTTTAGTAAAAGGATTTTCAAACTTCATATTATCTCCAATCTATACGCAAAATCAAAGATTTTCGGGATTGTGCGACACGATAAACTTCTTGATGGATTTTTCGAATTTAATTCTATCAAGCGTCATATCGCGGGAGCAGTTGAGGCAAACTACGCGTACGTCGCTTCCAACGCGCAAAATCTTAAACTGAGTACCGCCGCAAGGGTGATTTTTCTTCATTTCAACCACGTCATCGACAAAGAGCTTTATGATTTTCATTCGTCCACCTCCAAAAAACTATATACACAATTATTATAGCACAAATTTTTCCTCAAGTAAATGGTATTTTCGCATATTTTTTAATTAATATTATTATATAATATATCTAAAAACATTTGACTTTACAGGATTTTTATGGTATAATGATAAATTGATAAAATATGTATTCTTGGAGGAGTGTATGATAATTCTCGGAATTGACCCCGGTGTTGCCATCGTGGGCTTTGGTGTAATTGAATACAGTGGTTCAAAATTTCGCACTTTAGATTACGGCGTTATCACCACGCCTGCGCATACGGATACGGAAAAGCGCCTTGCGACGATTTACCGCGAGCTGAAGGATATAATCGAAAAGTACAAGCCCGACGCGATGGCGGTCGAGGAGCTTTTTTGGAACACCAACCAAAAGACGGGTATCGCAGTTGCCGAGGCAAGAGGAGTTATACTTCTTTGCGCGGAGCTTCTCGGGGTGGAGATATTTGAGTATACTCCGCTTCAGGTTAAGCAAAGTATTGTTGGCTACGGAAGAGCGGAGAAGAATCAGGTAATAACCATGGTTCAAATGTTCCTAAACATCAAAGAAAAAATTCGTCCCGACGACGCGGCCGATGCTTTGGCTATAGCAATTTGTCACGCTCATGCGGGCAGTTCAAAAATTTCTAAATATTACAACAAAAAACAAACTTACGGAAAGGTATATTGATATATGTGGAGTGCAAACAATTGGAAGGATTATCAGCTTCTTGACGCGTCCGACGGAGAGCGTCTTGAAAGATGGGGAAAATACATACTCATTCGTCCCGACCCACAAATTATTTGGCATGGTGAGAGAAACGCGCCCGAGTGGAAGCGCGCGGACGGAATTTACCGCAGAGCCAACACGGGCGGCGGTAAATGGGTGAAGAAAAACCTCCCCGAAGAGTGGAATATAAATTACGGTGAACTCGGATTTGTGCTTCGCCCCATGGGATTTAAGCACACGGGACTTTTCCCCGAGCAGGCGGCTAACTGGGATTGGTTCTCCGATCTTATAAAGAATGCAGGCAGACCCGTTAAGGTTCTCAACCTTTTTGCATACACCGGTGGTGCTACCGTGGCTGCTGCAAAGGCGGGTGCATCCGTTTGCCACGTTGACGCGGCAAAGGGAATGGTGGCTCAGGCGAAGGAAAATGCAAAGCTTTCAGGCCTTGAAAACGCGCCCATTCGTTACATTGTTGACGACTGCAAAAAGTTTGTTGAGAGGGAGATTCGCCGCGGAAACAAGTATGATGCGGTAATTATGGATCCACCCTCTTACGGAAGAGGCCCCTCGGGTGAAATTTGGAAAATCGAGGACAGCATAGACGATCTTGTTAAGCTCACCGCGCAGGTGCTGTCGGACAAGCCCCTATTTTTCCTTATCAACTCATATACAACGGGACTTTCTCCCCTCACCATGAGCTATATCGTTGACCTTAGAATTTCCAAGGTACACGGTGGCAAGTGTGAAGCGAGTGAAATCGCGCTCCCCGTTAAGCACACGGGCGGATTTATGCCCTGTGGTGCGAGTGCAAGATGGCAGGAGAGCAAATAAACAAAATGGACAAAAGAAAGGAAAGTCACGATGGTGAATTCTGATTCTTATATCAAAATAGAAAATTTATCAATTAGCTACGAGGAAGACGATGGCGGAAGAACTTCCGTGCTCAAGAATATTTCCCTTGATATCAAAAAGGGCGAATATCTTGCCGTGCTCGGCCACAACGGTTCGGGAAAATCCACCCTCGCAAAGCTTCTTAATATGATACTTGAGCCCGACGAGGGCAAGATATACATTGACGGCAAGGAAATTACCGATCCCAATATGACCGAGGATGATGTATTCGAGCTTCGCAAAAAGGTGGGAATGGTTTTCCAAAATCCCGACAACCAGCTCGTTGCGACAATTGTTGAGGATGACGTTGCATTTGGCCCCGAAAATCTTGGTATTCCGTCAGCGGAGATTAGAGAAAGAGTTGACGAGGCGCTCCGTGTTGTTGGTATGAGCGAGTACGCCAAGGGCGAGCCCGCGCGTCTTTCCGGCGGACAAAAGCAAAGAATCGCTATTGCGGGCATTCTTGCAATGAAGCCCGACTGTATGATCTTTGATGAATCAACTGCAATGCTTGACCCCCTCGGCAGACGTGATATTATGAATACCATTGAAAAGCTCAATCGCGAGCACGGTATCACCATAATTATGATAACTCACTATATGGACGAGGCTGCAAGAGCAAATAGAATAGTAGTTCTTGACGACGGTGAGATTCTTATGGACGGTACACCTGCTGAAATTTTTGAAAAGCAGGACAAGCTCCGCGAGTGCGGACTTGACGTACCCCAATGCGTAGGACTTGTTCACTCACTCAAGGCTAGAGGAATTAATATCGAAGGAGAGTGCCATACTCCCGCAGCATGCGCTGAGGCAATAATTTCGGCACTTAATAAGAAAGATGGCAAAAATTAAGCTTGAAAACGTTTCCTACTTCTACGGAAAGGGCACTGCCTACTGTAAGGAAGCGTTAAAAAACGTAAATATAGAGATTAAAGAGGGATCGATAACGGGACTTATCGGTCATACAGGAAGCGGAAAGAGTACGATGCTCCAGCTCCTTAACGGACTTTCCACTCCCGGTGAGGGAAAGGTATATCTTGACGGTGTTGATATTTGGGAAAAACCAAAGGAAATCGGCAAGGTGCGCTATCGCGTGGGACTTGTAATGCAGTATCCCGAATATCAGCTTTTTGAAGAAACAGTTGAAAAGGATATTGCCTTTGGCCCTAAAAATATGGGACTTTCTAATGAGGAAATTTCAGAGAGAATAAGAGAGGCGATTGATTTCGTTGGACTTTCTCCCGACGTTCTTCAAAAAAATCCCTTTGACCTTTCCGGTGGTCAAAAGAGAAGAGTAGCTATCGCCGGCGTTATCGCTATGCGTCCCGAGGTGCTCGTTCTCGATGAGCCTGCGGCAGGTCTTGACCCACAGGGTAGGGACGTAATTCTTGACGGAGTTTTCAAATACCGCGAGAAAACCGGTGCTACGATTATTATCGTAAGCCACAGTATGGAAGACATGGCTCGTCTTTGCGACGATATTATCGTGCTTTCTCACGGTGAGGTTGTTTTGCACGGCACGCGCGACGAGGTTTTCTCCGAGTCACAAATGCTTGAGAGAATCGGTCTTGCCGTTCCACAAATCACACTCCTTATGCACGAGCTTAGTGCAAGAGGAATTAAGGTAAACAACGGAATTTATACTGAAAGCGCGGCAGTTGAAGAAATTGCCCGCCTTATGAAAGGTACAAAATGAAAAGTATTTCACTTGGACAGTATTATGCTGTCGATTCACCAATACACCGCCTTGATCCAAGAATAAAGATCGTTCTTGCGGTGCTATATATCGTGATAGTTTTTCTATGCTCGAATATAGCTTCAATGGCTCTTTTGCTTGTGTCCGCGCTCGTTATTGTTCTTGCTTCAAATATACCGATTAAGATAGTGCTTAAATCGGTTAAGCCAATATTGTTTATTATTGCTTTTACGGCGATAATCAATATCTTTTGGACTGAGGGAGAGGGCGCACCCTTACTTGATCTCGGATTTATTCAAATCTATAGTAAGGGTATAGTTAATGCAGTATTTCTTGTTACAAGAATTTTTGTTTTGATTGTTGGAAGCAGCATTTTGCTTACTTATACAACAACCCCCATCTCTCTTACTGACGGTATTGAGAGATTGCTTGGCCCTCTTAAAAAAATAGGACTTCCCGTGCACGATTTTGCAATGATCATGACCATTGCTCTCCGCTTTATTCCCACTCTTATGGAAGAGGCGGACAAGATTATGAACGCACAAAAGGCAAGAGGAGCAGATTTTACAAACGGCTCTCTTATTCAAAGAGCAAAGGCACTTATCCCGATACTTATACCCTTGTTCTCATCATCAATTCGCCATGCGCTTGACCTTGCAACCGCTATGGAATGCCGTTGCTACCGCGGTGGAGAGGGAAGAACAAGAATGAAGATACTCAAGTGCCGTGCGAGCGATATTTTGGCACTCGTTGCCGTTATTGCATTCGGTGTTGCAATTGTTTGCATCAACATTTTTGCTGCACCGTATTTGCCTTTTTGAGTGAGGATTTAGTATGAAGCTCTTACTTAAAATCAGCTTTCTCGGAACAAATTATTGCGGTTATCAAGTCCAGCCAGACAAGCCAACTGTACAGCGCGAGCTGAACGAGGCGGCGAGCCGAATTTTTGGATTTGATTGTGATATAGTGGGCTGTTCCAGAACCGATAGCGGTGTTCATGCCAATGAATTTTTCATTTGTGTTTCAAAAAAAGGTGCAAATGAGATAGATTGCACCATTCCTATGAAGAATGTACCGCTTGCGTTCAACTCCGTGTTGCCCGACGACATCTCAGTGCTTGAGGCGAGAATGGTGGAAAATGATTTCCATCCCCGATATGACGTAAAGCACAAGGAATATATTTA
>JAZRHW010000197.1:0-2436 GCA_045644965.1 Eubacteriales bacterium | reverse complement strand
GAGGTTGAGAGAAGTGAGCCGAGATGCTCGGAAAGAGCATTTTCAACCGCTTTTTCAAAGGGGAGCTCGGGAGCATCCGCATCGGCATCCTCTTTTATGGAAATTATAATAAATTCGGAGGGGTTTTCAGCGAGAAATACTTTTATTTCGTTAAGTACCGCGTCAAAGGTAAGCTTTTGATCAACAAAGCTATGTACTACCGCAAGCTCACTGTCGCGGAGTTGAAGGCGAATGTCAAAGAAGCGCACTCCCATGGAGAGTTGCTCACGAATAGTGTAGGATTGGCACTTTCCCGAAACACCGAGGAAGGAGTAAAGCGCGCCACTATCGTGCGTACCGGGAATGAATATTTCGTTCAATGGCATTTCGTCATCAAGACGGCTCATCCAATCAAGCATCATATCATTTTCATCAAGCTCTCGAGCAGCAACACCCGAATTTGCAACACCAAGTATTACAAGAACGGTTATCAAGGCGACACAAATAAGAGCCAAAAGTCCAAGTAAAATGTTTTTAATCCACATATTTACCCCCAAGTATCAAAGATATAGTAATTTATTTATATCATATTTATTTTTGGTTGTCAATAGCGCAGAAAACTTGCATTTTCTATTGAAAAAAATCAAAAAGTGTAGTATAATAACTGTGTATTTGGCATTTGCCTTTAATTCATTTAGGAGATATCAAAATGGAGATCAAAAAGATAGTAATCACTGGTGGGCCTTGCGCGGGCAAGACAACCGCTATGAATAGAATACAGGGAGCTTTCACAAAGCTCGGCTATACGGTGCTTTTCGTGCCCGAAACGGCAACTGAGCTTATCACGGGCGGTGTTGCGCCTTGGACCTGCGGAACTAACGTTGAGTACCAAAAGTGCCAAATGCAACTTCAGCTTGAAAAGGAGAGAATTTTCACCGAGGGTGCACTCACTATGCCCGTTGAAAAAATACTTCTCGTTTGCGACCGAGGCGCGCTTGATAATAAGGCGTACATGACTCAGAGCGATTTTGATATTGTTTGCGATTACGTTGGACACAACGAGGTTGAGCTTCGAGATAGCTATGACGCGGTGTTCCATCTTGTAACTTGCGCTAAGGGTGCACAGGAGTTTTATACACTTGAGAATAACGGCGCGAGAACCGAGACGGTTGACGAGGCGTCTGCGCTTGACGATAGAATTATCGCGTCATGGACCGGACATCCCCACCTCAGGATCATTGATAACGACACCGATTTTGAGAAAAAGATGAAAAAGCTGATCTCCGAAATGTCAAATTTCCTTGGAGAGCAGGGCCCCTGCGATATTAAGAGAAGATTTCTTATGGATTACCCCGATATCGCTCTTCTTGAAAATATGCCCAACTGTCAGCGAGTTGAGATTATTCAAACCTACCTTATTTCACAAGAGGGAGAAGAGAATCGCGTTCGTCAGCGCGGAGTAGATGGAAACTACATATACTTCCAAACAAGAAAGAGAAAGGGTGTGCGCCTTGAGCGCAGACTTTCCAAGGATGCTTATATCCGTTTGTTGATGGAAGCTGATCCCACTTGCCGTCCGATTCGTAAAACAAGATATTGCCTCACTTACAAAAATCAGTATTTTGAGATCGACGTTTACCCCTTCTGGAACGATAAGGCAATTATTGAGATCGAGCAGGGAGAGGGCGACGGATTTATCGTTTTCCCCGATTTCGTTAAGAATATTCGCGAAATAACCGAGGACGAAAACTATAAAAACATCACGCTTGCAAAAATTTGATAAAAAAATCGCACTCTTTGAGTGCGATTTTTTGATATAATTATTGTTTTTGCTTGACATCGGGGGTACATTGTGATATAATTAACAATGTTGTTTGAAAAACAAAACGTTATATATTATGGAGGAAAAACAAAATGAATCGTTTAGAAGGCAAGGTTGCCATTATCACAGGCGGAAACTCCGGTGTTGGTGCAGCAACTGCAGAAAAATTCGCTAAAGAAGGCGCAAAAGTAGTAATCACAGCTCGTCGCGAGGCACAGCTCGAAGAGGTAGCGGCAAAAATTCGTGAAATGGGTGGCGAGGTTCTTCCTATTTGCTCCGACATTTCCAAGGTTGAGGACGCAAAGAGAGTAGTGGCTGAAACTCTTGCGGCTTTCGGCAAGATTGACATTCTTATCAATAACGCAGGCGTTCTTGATAACGGTCTCAAGGCAATTGATAGCTTTACTGATGACGATATGAACAGAGTAATCGACATCAATACAAAGGGAACAATGTGCATGACACGTGAGGTTTCCGTAGAAATGGCAAAGACAGGCTACGGCTCCATCGTTAACGTTGCATCCGTTGCAGGTGTAATGGGTTGCGGCGGCGCAGCTTACGTTGCATCCAAGGCAGCAATCATTGGTCTTACAAGACATACAGCACTTCGCTTTGCAGGTACAAACGTACGTTGC
>JAZRHW010000196.1:0-2261 GCA_045644965.1 Eubacteriales bacterium | reverse complement strand
TTTTTATTCTTGCTTTCTTGAATGGATATACTCGCTTGGAGACATACCGTATTGCTTCTTGAAGGCTCTGTTGAAATATGAAATGTTGTCGAACCCGCATTCAAGAGCAATGTCTATAATTTTATCCGTTGTTTTCAATAGCATTGACTCGGCTTTTTGTAGCTTCAACAAAAGGCAGTATTCGTGAAAGCTTACATGCATTTCTTTTTTGAATAATCGCCCCATATATTTTTCGTTTTTATGATAAATAACGGATAACTCCTTGAGTGTAGGATTAAAACAATAGGTTTGATCGGCGTGCTGTTTGAGTGCTGAAACCAACCAATGAAGTTGAGAGGATTCTTTGGGTTCAGTCTGATAGAGCATTTTTATATAATCGCAAACAATTTCGGAGATACCTACAAGCTCGTTAATATGATCAACATGTTCGCACGCCTCTATTTGCTCGTGCAGTTTTTGTTTGTCAACGTGTGTATAGTGGCATGTTTTTTCTATTCTTTTTTTTGTATGATCTATGTCTACAATAGCATTTCCAACGTAAACGATAGCTGATACCGTATCACCAACTATAACGGGCATAGCCACTTCGTAAATTCCATACAGGCAGTGACCGCAAAACGCTTTTTTTGAGGTGGTTGCTTTTGTGTTCGCCAGATTTTTGCAATGCAAGCAAGCGCGGTATCCCTTTTCTGTGGATTTCGCAATATCACAAAATTTTTTTGAATGTATCACATTTTCAAAGGCGATTTTTGTTGTCGGAGTGTTGAGAATGCCATTTAAATCCAGAATACTGATATGTAACTTTCGTCCTCTTGTAAGCATATCAATTAAAAATTGGAGGTTTTGCATGATTATATCCTAACTATACTTTTTTATATAATTATATCATATAAGTTTCCTTTGTGCAATATTATTTTATCTTTTGTATAAGACAAATTTGTATTATAGTGTTATATTGTATTATAGTGTTATAATAAAAAACTTGGAGGTGCATGATGAAAAAATACGATCTTGCCGTGATTGGTGGCGGCTTTGCGGGTGTGGCGGCGGCATTGGCTGCTGCAAGAGGTGGTGCTAAAGTTCTGATTGTTGAAAAATCAAATTGTCTCGGTGGTGCGGCGGCAAATTGCCTTGTTAATCCATTTATGTGTTATTGGACTCAAATTGACGGAGTGCGCGTTGACCTTTCTACAGGAATTTTCAAGGAAATACACGATTGCTTGAAGGCTCGTAATGCTATGCATCGGGAAACCTTTCTTGAAGAAGAATTAAAGAATATTTTGAACGATATGGTGCTTGAATGTGGCATCGACCTGCTTTTTCATGCTTATCTTTGCAATGTGGAAAAGAATGGTGGTGCTATTACGTCGGTCACGGTGGCTACAAAAGACGGAGTAAGACAGATAGAGGCAGATTATTTTATTGATGCGACGGGAGATGCCCAGCTTGCATATCTTGCCGAATGCCCCACGGTGTTGGGCAGAGAGCCTGACCGCTTGTGTCAGCCTATGACGTTGTGCTTCAGAGTTGGAAACGTGGACGTTGAGAAATTTAACGCAAGCCGCGAAAGGCTTAAGATTGCACATCGCCAAAGCCTTGAAGCAGGGGAGCTTATGAATCCGAGAGAAGACATTCTTGTTTTCCCGACACCGATAAAAAACGTATTGCATTTCAATACCACAAGAGTGGTAAGAAAAAATCCTACGTCTCCCGAGGAAGTGACAGAGGCGGAGATCTTGGCGCGCCGTCAGGTGTTTGAAATATATGATTTTATGAAAAAGAATGCCGATGGACTTGAAGATAGCTTCCTTATGATGACAGCGGCGGAGATCGGTGTCAGAGAAAGCCGCATGATAGTAGGTGAATACGTGTTGACCGAGCAGGATTGCAAGAATTGCACGAAATTTGATGATGCAATTGCCGCCTGCAACTACGACATTGACATTCACAACCCGGAGGGAAGCGGAACAAGTCACTACTATTTCAAAGCGGGAGAATATTATACCATTCCGTATCGAAGCTTGATACCGAATGGCGTTTCAAATATGCTGGTTGCCGGAAGATGCATTTCCTCCGACCACGGCGCGCAAGCGTCCTATCGAATTATGCCTGTGGTTTGTTGCATAGGTGAGGCGGCAGGCTCGGCGATGGGCTTGTTGGTTAAAAATAAAATTTCGGTTCGCGAGCTTGACGTAAAAGAGCTTCAAGGCGTGCTTAAAAAGAACGGCGCGTTTATTGGTATATGATAAGGTTGAATTTTA
>JAZRHW010000195.1:0-3949 GCA_045644965.1 Eubacteriales bacterium | reverse complement strand
GACTACTGGACGAAAGTAAGCTCCCTGCCGCCATTAAAACAAATTTCACCTGCCGAGCGCACCTGATTTGCACCGCGGATGAACTGTTTGGTGAAATTTCTCACTATTATTCTCTGCCCGAGACCGAAAAAGCGCGGCTTTCATGCCTCTCTCGTGAAATAGTCGCTAAATATTTCTCTGCTGAAACAATGGCGCGCGAAACCCTTTCCCTCTATCGCGAAACAATAAAAAAGGCGAGTTGCAAGAACTCGCCATAATAGTTATTCTTTTGATTTGATGATCTTAACGGGCTCGATAAACCTAATTTTAATAAACGGAACAACGAGCGAAATAACCGTCAAAAGCGCAATCAAAGCGCAGTTAGTGAGCGCAATGTCGCTTTGGAAGGTCAAGAAGTCCAGGTCAAGCACGATGCTCTGCGGAGCAAGTCGCGTCAGCGACTCAATGAGCACGTCATTAGCGAGGTCAATAAAGAAATAGTACCCCGCGGTTGCCAAAATGCAGGTCAAAATCGCAATCAGAGCCACCTGAAGCCCGAAAATCACTCCAATTGAAGAATTTTTCGCTCCAAGCGCCTTCAAAATACCGATTTCGTGCATCTTGTCATTTATCATTTTCGACGAGAAATTCATCAAAATGAATACAATACCTATACACAGGAAAATCGCAACTAATTCAAAAATGGGAATAAATACGTCCACTGCTTTAGTCATAGTGTGAATGCCCTCAACGGCATAGCTATGCGGCTGAAAATTATGATTTTCTGCCGTATCAAGCACCGCGCCGATACCGTCCGTGCCGTCGAAATACAAAAAGTATGGTCTGACAAAATCTTTTTTGAAAAGCTCGTAAAGATCTTGGTCTACCATCATATCATACGTTCCCGAAAACAGCCCCACAATAGTAACCTCCACAGGCTCAAAAAGCGGATTTTCATTATTGACATCAGTATTTTCGTACTGTGTAATTGTTATTTTATGAGGAACAAAATTATGCATATTCGTGTGATCAAACGCAGTGCCAAATAGTCCATTATACACGGAGAAGTCCATTCTGATTGTGTTTTTCTCCATATTTACTCCGGAATGAGCTGTTTTTCCTGTTATAGGCACTTTATTTTCATCGTAAAACACGTAAAAAGCATTGCTGTTGTCCTTTTCCTCTCCGATGTTCACGCGCGCTATGGAAGCGAATTCCGTTATCGTAGCACCCTCGGGAATTTCAATATAATCGGATACGTAGCTCGCGCTTGCTCCGTATGGTGAGCTCTCCACTTCTCCCGAAAAAGCGTTCAGCTGAACTCCACTCTCAATTTCATTGTGGAAATTCATAAGCTCCTTTGAGATGGGATCGTCGTTGTCAAATCGCAATAAAGCACATTCTTGCGTAGTAATATCGTTTTCTATACCGTAGTAAGAATCAATCGCATCATTAAACGCAACGCGAATATATTTTGCGCCCTCGGGAATGGTTGGGCACTCATTATAATAACACCAGTTGCTCGTCAACAAATTTGCAAGATTAGATGCAGACAAATAATCGTAGCCTACAACGTAGGATGAACCGTCGCAGTGATAGTCAAAAATTCCGTTTACGTTGAACTTATAGTGTGTCGAAAACTCCGAGAGGGATGAATTCAAAAAATCATTTATAAAATTCGGGTTAATTGAGTAGCAAAAGCCGAGTTTTGTATAAATTTCTTCAAAAAACGCCTGTAGCTCTTCGTTTTCATATGCTTTTGATGTGTCTATCTGCCCTTTTTGAGCGCTGTCCAAAATATCCCCGTATTTTTCCTTGTAATCGGTTTTTATAATGCCGTTAACGTACATTCTGGGGGCATAATAACCCGCTATATAAAATCCGCCAAGGATATCCTCATAGGACTTTCCTCTATATCGATCGCTAATAGCCAAAACGCAGTCTGCAACGTAGTCGGTAATATAGATACCGTACCCTGTTTTTGTTTCAGCCTCGGCAATAAGCTCAAACGAACCGAATTTTTTAATCAAAAATTCTTCATCAACCACTATAGTACCAAAGGTCTCACTCATAAATACTCCACCGTAAAAGTGATTCGTGTTTACTCCCCAGTAAGTACCGTAATTTCGTATAGCAAGTGAATGACTGTACACGGGATAAATTTTGCCCTTGTAACCCGCATCATAAAAAAGCTGAATGTCACTTTCGTTGATTTTGACAGGGTATACCCTATCGAGCTGGGATTGCGTTGCTTCATCAAGCACCTTGTTAAGTAAAATTGAGTTTTGTTTGGTTTTTTCCATCTCCACGGCTACTATCCGCCCGCCGTCAAAGGTGATTATCGTTTGTGCGAGCGCCATTATGACCATAATCACCGCAACCATAAATGCGGAAAAAGAGATGGCGAGCGCCTTGCTCTTCAAAAATTTGCCCGAAAGTCCCATGGTGTTGCCAAAATTCAAGGACTTTTTCTCGATCTTAACGCGTTTTTCGTCCATATCTAACGCACCTGTTGCCAAAAACTTGTCCGTTTTCTTAACGAGCGGCTTTTCGTGGTGCGCGTTGATAAGCTCAATATCACTGTCGCTGAGCTGCAACCCCTGTGGGTAAATAAGTTCTCCGCCGCCGAGCGTCACCTCGTCCGCAAAGTCGGGATTTTTCGTCCTGTCACTAATAATTTCACCGTGAGAAAGCTCAATAATTCTGTCCGCGTATTTGTTCGCGTCGTTTACGTTGTGCGAAACTATGAGAATAAGACATTCCATCGAAAGCTCTTTAAGAATCTCAACCACTTGCTTCGCCGTATTAGTGTCAAGATTGCCCGTAGGCTCATCAGCCAAAATTATACGCGGCTTTTTCACTATCGCGCGCGCAATGGCAACTCGCTGCTGCTCACCGCCCGAAAGCTCGGAGGGAAACCTTGTCTCATACCCCGCAAGTCCAACTCGTGCGAGCGCGTCATGCACTCTTTCGTCCGCTTTTTCGCCAAAAAGGTCGAGCGCGAGCTTTATATTTTCATAAACCGTAAGCTCGTCAATCAGGTGATAATCCTGAAAAATAAAGCCGATATGCGAATTTCGATAATTTGCATACTCCGCCGCACTGAGCGAGGAAATATCGTTGCCGTCCACTTCAATTTTGCCCGAGGTGATGCTGTCAAGACCACCAATCAAATTGAGCAAGGTGGATTTTCCGCTTCCGCTTTTACCGAGCACAAAAACGAGCCCCGCGTCGGGCAAAATCGTTGAAATGTCCTTTAGCGCGTGGTGCTTTTTTCTCTTTTTAGACTTATATACTTTGTTTAGATTGCAAATTTTTATCATAAAATAGTCCTCAAATGAAATGTTAATACCATTATAGCACTCGACTTGTGCGTTTTCAAGCATAAAATACATTTTTCGACATAAAAGGAGCTACCGGTGAAATTTGAAAATAATAAAATAAAAATCACCCTCTGCGGCTACTACGGCAAGGGCAATCTCGGTGATGAAGCAATACTTCTTTCAATAAAGCGAGCAATCGGGGAAGCCTTTGATGACCGTGCAAAAATATCCATTTTGAACACTAAAAACCCGCTAAAAATGACGGGGATTTTGCGTGATACCGACCTTTTTGTCTTTGGAGGCGGCTCTCTTCTTCAAAATTCCACGTCCACCGCTTCCCTGTTTTATTACCTTGCCGCCATAAGTACCGCAAACGTGCTCGCCAAAAATAAAATAATGCTCGCCAATGGCATCGGCCCTGTTAAAGATAATATTTTGCCCGAAAAAGTGCTAACAAAACTCATAGCCCGCGCGGTGGAAGGCTTTGATATCATAAGTGTCCGCGACACCGACTCACGCACAAAGCTTAAAAAGATTCTCCCCCACCGAAAGATCCATCTTGTTCCCGATCCCGCCCTCGCGCTTTTCACAAGCAACCGACAAAAACTCAACCAAGGGTTGATAAACTCTCCAAAAAATAACTACTT
>JAZRHW010000194.1:0-2687 GCA_045644965.1 Eubacteriales bacterium | reverse complement strand
AAATAAAAAAAATCCCACCCAAATGGGTGGGATAATCAAATTTTATTTTTTGGTCAAGGTCTCGCCATCAGTTACAAAGACTATTGAACCGAGTTTGTCGGTGCGGAGCACCGTTGCGCCAACCTTACTGAACACATTGAGAGCTTCTTCGTGGGGATGACCGTAGGAGTTGCCCTCTCCGCTAGAGATGATAACGAACTGGGGATTTGCCGCCTGCAAGAGTGCGAGTGAGTTAGAGGTGCGAGAACCGTGGTGTCCTGCGGAGAAGATGTCGCATTTCAATTCGTTTCTGTGGTGATCGAGCAATTCTTCCTCACCGAGTTCCTCAGCGTCGCCTGTGAACAAAAATGCGTGCAAACCGTAGGTCGCGTGAATAATAATACTTGAATTGTTTGTATCCTGATTTGAGAATTTCGCACTGTAAGGGCCGAGCAGACGAAGCTGAAGCGCGCCCACGGTGTAAATCTCACCGGGAACTGCGAGAATGGTATTTATGTTCTTTTCCTCAATCACATCAAGCGCTTCCTCAAAATAATTTGCAGTGCTCGGACGGTCGTTCATAATGATGTTTTTCACTTCAATTTCGGAGAGAACGTACGCCGCGCAACCCATGTGGTCCTCGTGAGGATGAGTGAAAATCACGTATTCAAGCGATTCCACACCCTGCGCTTTGAGATAAGCCACAACATCGTCACCATACTCCTTTGAGCCACAGTCGATAAGAACGTTTCCTGCGGGAGTTTGAAGGAGAGTCGCATCACCCTGACCCACGTCGATATAATGTATCGCCATCTCGTCGCCTTCGGGGTCGATGGGGGGCGTAGGCTTTGAAGAAGTGGTGGTTGTGGTAGTGGTAGTTGTTGTGGTGGTTGTGAAGATGCCGAGACCGTCAACGAAATCGCGCACGGGCTCGCTCTGCTGATAGAGCAAGAAGAATGCCACACAAAGAAGGAGTATGAGCATCATCACACCAAAGAGATTTTTGCCGAAAACCGCCTTCATTCCCTTTTTTACAAGCTTTTTCTTTTGATTTTTAGTCATTTTTTTATTTTTATTGTAATTATCCCAAGCCATAAAATGCTCCTTATTTATTCATTGTTTTGTTTTTTAATTTCGCCGTCGGTACAATAGATGGTGTAGTAGTTGGTGTTTCCATCCCACCACCAGCTCTTTTCTATTTGCTCCCATTCCTCCATTGTTCCGGGATAATAAAATATACCCAAAGACCTACAATCCGTGAAGGCATAAAAATGAATTTGTTTTACACTTGTAGGTATGGTGATACTCTTAAGTGAAGAGCATTCTGAAAATGCGCGCACCGTAATTTCGACAACAGTGTTCGGTATGGTTACGCGTTGAAGACTCTCGCACATATAGAAAGTTCCTTCAAGAACGGTTAAATTGTTTGGTAAAACCACTTCTTCCAACGACTTACATTCCTTAAACATATTTCGTCCAAATTCATCTACGGTGTCGGGAAGAACAACATATTTCAAATTGTTGCAATTTTCAAATGCGCCGTAGCCAATTGAATTTACTGAATTCGGCATGACAAGTTCCGCAAGAGAATGACAGGAGACGAAGGCTCTTTGCCCTATTTTTTCAAGCTTATCGTTGAAGGTTATTTTTTTAAGGGAATAGCAGTAGTAAAATGCTTCTTGTTTTATCTCAACAAGTTCAGCAGGAAGGATTATCTCCTTTAATGCTATACAGTTGGCAAATGCATAGGGTTCAATAACAGTTACACCATTTGGCAAAGTTATATTTTCCAAAGACGGGCAATCACTAAACAGAGCGTCTGGAATAACGGTGATATTTTCGCTTAAAACTACAGTCTTCAATAATTTGCATTTTGAAAAAGCTTTTTCGCCCAAGGTCTCAACAGAGGACGGAATAATTATCTCCTCGAGATTATTACATTCCAAGAATGCCTCTTCTTCTATTGTTTTTAATCCCTCAGGAAGAGTGATGCTTTTAATATTTGAGTTTGAAAATGCATTCTTTTCTATCGTTTTTAAGTTTTCGGGAAGAATAACACTTTCGATGGTAGAATCAGCAAATGCATTCCTTGGTATTGTATCAAGGTTGCTCGGCAACCTTACCGATTCAAGACTCGAACAACCACTGAAAAGATGGTTCGGCAGCTCTGTCAATGAGTCGGGTAGGTATACGGTTTTCAACCTAGCACAAGAACCAAATACTCCACTGCCAAGTTGTGTTACACTATCAGGAATAACAATATTTTCAAGCTGAGTATCGCCAAAAGCTCCTCCCTCTATGCTCTTTAAGGTTGAGGGGAAAACTATAGTTTCTAAGCTTGAAGAGTAAAACGCGCTACTTTCTATTGTCTCTACACCCTCTGGCACGGTGTAATTTTTTATGTTTGTGCAACTGAATATTCCTTGTGGAATGGTTTTCCATCCATTGGGGAATTTTACCTCTTGGATGAATTCACAGCCCTCACAAACGGACTTTCCTATATATGTTACACCGTCAGGAATAATGAGTGACGTAATATCCGTTCCCGCAAAAGCGTAATCGTCTATTTTTTCGAGAGTAGAGGGGAGAACTATCTCTTTTAAGTTAGAGTTGGCAAATGCCTGATAACCGATTTCGGTAATTCCCTCGTGCAAAACGACGGTTTCGACGCCCGAGTTGTGAAATAATTCGTCCGGAACGGTAGTCAT
>JAZRHW010000193.1:0-5725 GCA_045644965.1 Eubacteriales bacterium | reverse complement strand
ACGATATCGGCGGGATTGATCTCAACGTCAACGTCCTCGGCTTCGGGAAGAACGGCAACTGTAACGGTTGACGTTTGAATTCTACCCTGGGACTCGGTTTCGGGAACACGCTGAACGCGGTGAACACCGCTTTCAAATTTGAAACGTGAGTATGCGCCCTCACCTTCAACCATAAAGCAAATTTCCTTATAGCCGCCAAGCTCGGTCTCGTTGCAGGAAACAACACTCGTCTTGAAACGAGTTTTATCCGCATACATTGAGTACATACGGTAGAGAACACCTGCAAAGAGGGCTGCCTCCTCACCACCCGCACCTGCGCGGATTTCGATAATAACGTTTTTGGAGTCGTTGGGGTCCTTGGGGAGAAGGAGTATTTTCAATTCTTCATAGAGGGTAACGCTCTTTTCCTTGCAAATAGCGATTTCCTCTTGAATCATCTCCTTAATTTCCGCGTCCGCGTCATCAAGCATTTCAAAAGCGTCAGCGAGCTCCTGCTCATTCTTTTTATACTCTCTAAACTTCGTAATAACGGGAGTCAAGGAGTTGAATTCTTTAATTCTTTTAGTAAATTCAGTGGGATTTGCCGCAATTTCCGGATCGTTCATCTCACCCTCGAGCTGAATGTATCTTTGCTCGGCAAAATTAAGTTTATTAAGCATTTATATTAATTCCTTTCAATCAAATTTTAGTTTCAAGCCGTGGCTTTTACGCTAAAATTTGCAGAAAGCGCAGAAAGCTCTGTAAGCTTCGTAAAGGTCAACCTTGGAGATAACCTCAAAGGGTGCGTGCATTGCGATTACGGGTACACCGAGGTCAACAACGTCGATATTGTGCATGGAGATATATTTTGCAACTGTACCGCCGCCGCCAACGTCAACTCTGCCAAGCTCGCCAGCCTGCCAAATAACACCGTACTCAGCCATTGCGCGACGAACAAAGCCAATGAACTCAGCGTGAGCATCATTTGTGCTGCCCTTACCGCGAGAACCAGTATACTTTGTAAGAACTACGCCGCAGGAAAGAAGAGCGGAGTTTCTCTTTTCAAATACTTCAGCAAAGTTGGGGTCATAAGCCGCGGAAACGTCTGCGGAGAGGCACTTGGAATTTGCTCTAACGATTCTGGGATTTGCGCCACGAGCGATGGAGATCTCGTCGATAAGATCCATCATAAAGTCGGACTGCATACCTGTGTTGCCGTCGGAACCTGTTTCTTCCTTGTCAGCAAGAATGCACATAAGTGTGTGCTCGCTGTCAGCTGAGTCAATAATTGCCTTGAGTGCGGGATAAGCACAAACTCTGTCATCATGACCGTAAGCGCCGATAAGAGAGCGGTCAAGACCAACGTCTCTTGCCTTTTGTGCGGGAACGATGGAAAGCTCAGCGGTGAGGAAATCCTCTTCAACGATACCGTATTTCTCGTTGAGAATCTTCATTGTGTTGAGCTTGATTGCATTATCCTCATTGCCAAGAGGTCTTGAACCAATGAGAATGTTGAGCTTTTCACCCTCAATAGCGGAGCCAAGGGGCTTTGTGTTATAATTAGCTGCAAGGTGGGGGAGAAGATCGTTTATGTAGAGAACGGGATCGTTATCATCTTCACCGATAACTACGTTAACACTTGTGCCGTCCGCCTTAATAACAACACCGTGAAGAGCAAGGGGAATAGCGAGCCACTGGTATTTGCGAATACCACCGTAGTAGTGAGTTTTGAGGAAGCTCATGCCCTCGTCTTCGTAGAGAGGAACGGGCTTGATATCGATTCTGGGAGAGTCGATATGAGCTGCGGAAATTCTAATACCGTTTTCAAGATTTTCGCTACCGATTGTAAAGAGGAAGAGATTTTTGCCTCTGTTGTTGTAGTAGAGCTTGTCGCCAACGTTGAGAGATTGACCGAGAGAGTAGGGCTTAAAGCCTGCTGCCTCAGCAATTACGATAGCGGCATCAACTGCCTCGCGCTCTGTTTTAGCGTCGTCGAGATACTTCATATAATCTACTGCAAAATCATATGCAGCGTCGATTGCCTTTTCGTCTGCCTTTTCATATACGCTTTGCTTTTTATAGAAAAGCTGTTCTTTGAGTTCTTTTGTTTCCATAGTTTTTATATTCCTTTCAATTATTCATAAAGTTCATTGTATTTTTGCCAGTGGTGTAGCACTTTTTGAACGTATGCTCTCGTTTCGGAAACGGGAATTGAGTCATAGTCTCCCTCGGTATACCCGTGTTCCTCAAGAAATTCCATAAAATGTCCCTCGCCCCAGTTATATGCGATCAAGGTTTTTTCCCAAGTCCCAAATTTTAAATAAAGGTACTGGAGATAATACGTTCCGTATTTTATATTGACCTCGGGATCGTAGAGCATGGCGGGATGTGAAATTTCGCCTCGACGTGACGCAAGCCATTCATAAGTTGATGGGAGCATTTGCATCAGTCCAATTGCACCCGCATGGCTCTTAACGTCACTCCTGAAATTGCTTTCGACCTTAATTATTGCGAAAACAAGCTCCTCGGGAATTGAATTTTCGTTGGCATATTTTGTAACCAACTCATAGTAATCCTCAGGATATATGATGCGATCAATGCCCGTTAAAATTATGTCGGCAATAAATCCAAAAAGGATCGAAACGATAAGAATCAGCAAAACCACGGGAGCTTTGAAAATTTTTACCGTGCGCTTCATTTTACGTAAATTCCTTCTTGAGAAAGAATGGTTACCAGCTGGGCATTCATATCGTCCAGTGTGCCATTGTTTGTGATATAGTAATCAGAATTCTCAATGAAGAATTCATCATTCGGTTGAGCATTCATTCTACTGAGCGCTTGCTCGTCCGAGATAGAATCTCTTTTTACTATTCTCTCCAAACGAGTCTTGGGGTCGCAAAGCACTGAAACAATAAAATCGCACGCACCGATAAATATCTTAGAAGAGAAGAGCGCGGGCGCGTCGATCACTGCCGCACGTTTGCCCTCGTCTATGTATTTTGTCAGTATCTTGTTGGTTTCTTCCCAAATGTACTTGTGGGTGGTTGCATTGAGACTCGCAATATGCTCTTTGCTGTTTTCACCCTTGAAAACTATTTCAGCGAGCGCCACTCTGTTAAGAGAACCGTCCTCATTGATAATGGTGTCACCAAATTTTTCCTTCAACTCCAAAGTGCAGGGTGAAGAATAGCTTGTGAGTTTGTGATATATATCATCCGTGTTGATACAAGGAATTCCGTAAGATTCAAATTGAGCGCAAAGTGTGCTTTTGCCCGCACCGCTGGGGCCTGTAAGTCCAATTATTTTCATTTATACCTCCAAATCAATAGTTTTTATAGATGACAATAAATGGTCACCTTATATTATACCTCAAAATTTCAAAATATGCAAGTTATTTTACGCATAATTTTATAATAAATATATAATAATTTTAAGAAATGTGATTGAAAAAGCCTATCTTTTATGATATTATGAGATTGATAAATAAAATGGAGAATTATGTAATGAAATACGAATTTTTACTTTTTGATGCGGATCATACCCTTTTTGACTTTAATAAGAGCGAATATTTGGCACTCAAAAGTGCTCTTGAAACTTGCGGTTGCCCAAGTGGTGATGATGTTATCGAGAGATATAGCGAGATAAATGTGCGCTATTGGAAAATGCTCGAGAGGGGCGAGATTGACAAAATCAGCTTAAAGCTCGCGAGATTTGTGGAGTTCGGCAGGGAATACGGCTTTGAGGATAAGGCTGTGGCGCTCTCCGATCTTTATATGGAGAACCTTGCAAAAGAATCCCACCTTTTTGACGGTGCGCTTGAGATGATTGCAAAGCTTGCGCAAAATCACCGACTTTTCATCATTACAAATGGCGTAAAGAGTACGCAGGACGGACGTTTTTCCGTTTCTCCGATTACAAAATATTTCGAAAAAATATTCATCTCCGAGCTTGTTGGTGCGGAGAAGCCGAGCCGCGACTTTTTCCTTGCAGTTGAAAACGGAATAGAAGGCTTTGACAAATCGCGCGCAATCGTTATAGGCGACTCGCTTTCGAGCGATATCAAGGGCGCTATCAACTCGGGACTCGACTGCATTTGGTTCAATCCGAGTGAAAAGGAAGCACCCGAGGGTTGGAATATTACCTACACCGCGCGCAGCTTTGATGAGATATTGAATATACTTGATAATTGAGGTAAAACTTTGAAAAAACTAATTGATTTTTTGGAGAAAAACGAAATACCTTTTGAACAAAATGCTGACGGCAAAAAGCTTTGCTCGTTCCGTGTTGGTGGAAATGTCAGTGTGGTGGCAAAACCCCAAAATGCCGAGCAAATCGAAGCATTGTTTGAGTTTTTGAGAGAGAATAGTATAAAGAATATTTTGCTTGGAAGAGGCTCTAACGTTGTGATTTCTGATGAAGGTTATAACGGAGTTGTGGTGCTTCTTTCCGAGATAAATGAGATAAAGATTGAAGACAAAAAAATGACTGTGGGTGCAGGTGTTTCCATGCTTTCGCTTGCCGCCTCTGCTCAAAAAGCAGGGCTTTCGGGACTTGAATTTGCACACGGAATCCCCGGCAGTGTTGGTGGCGGAGTGTATATGAATGCAGGCGCATACGGTGGTGAATTTTGTCAAGTAATGACCTCGTGCACTTGCTTTGATAAATCCACCGGAAAAGTAATTTCTCTTAAAAACAGCGAGTGCAATTTTGCATATAGACACAGTGTTTTTATGGAGAATAAAGACCTCATTGTGCTTTCGGCAACATTTGAGCTTGCCGAGGGCAATGCCGAAGAAATTCGTGCAAAAATGGACGAATTGCGTGGGAAGAGAATTGCGAGCCAGCCCCTTGAATTTCCGAGTGCGGGCTCTACCTTTAAGCGCCCCGAGGGACATTTTGCAGGAAAACTCATTGAGGACGCAGGCCTTAAGGGTTACACGGTTGGCGGTGCACAAGTAAGTGAAAAGCACGCGGGATTTGTTATAAATCGCGGCGGCGCAACCGCAAACGATATAAAAGATTTAGTAAAACACATACAAAAAACAGTAAAAGAAAAATTCGACGTCACTCTTGAATGTGAAATCGAATTTGTGGAGTAAAAATGACTTTTTCCGAGAACATAAAAAAGGAATTTATTGAACAAATACCTCACAAAACCTGTTGCCGTCGCGCGTTTGCCCACGGTATCCTTTTTGATGCCCATACCGAGGGGGAGAGAATTTACATAGACACCCCCGACGAGCAGCATGCGGACTTTTACCGCAACATTTTTGAGCGTCAATTTTCCAAGGAAATCACAATAAATCTCCTAAAAAAAGCAGGTACTACCTACTATAGAGTGGAGTTTAGTTTTCCTGCTTTGGCTAAAAGAATTGCCTCGTTAGATAAGGATGGCGCATTGCTCAAGGATTATATGGAATTTAAGTGCAATATGTGCCGAATGAACTTTTTACGTGGAATTTTTCTCGCTCGCGGCACATTGACCTTTGCGCCGGGAAATAACCACCTTGAATACCGTATTCAACATCCGGGCAGAGCAAAAATCTACGCAGGTTTTCTTGCCGCGTGCGGTGTTGAGCCAAAGATTATAAATCGAAAAAACGCAGTAGGACTTTACTATAAAAAAGCCGATAGAATTGAGGATATTCTCAATCTTTTGCAGGCAAATAATGCCTTTTTCGAGGTGATGAACCGCCGTATCGAGCGCGATATTATCGTGCAGGAAAACCGCGCGGTTAACTGCGAG
>JAZRHW010000192.1:0-13215 GCA_045644965.1 Eubacteriales bacterium | reverse complement strand
AAAGATTACAGCTATTGTTGAAACAATTAAAGGTTTGACTATTCTTGAGTTGAACGAACTCGTAAAGGCAGTTGAAGAGGAATTCGGCGTATCCGCTGCTCCCGTTGCTGCTGTTGGTGTTGCTGCTCCTGCTGCTGCAGTAGAAGAAAAGACAGAATTTGACGTAGTTCTTGCATCCTTCGGTGCTAAGAAGCTTGACGTTATCAAGGTTGTTCGTGAGCTCACAGGTCTCGGTCTTAAGGACGCTAAGGACCTCGTTGAAGCAGCTCCCAAGACACTTAAGGAAGGCGTTTCCAAGGACGAAGCTGAAAAAATCAAGGAAGCTCTTGTTGCTGCTGGCGCAACAGTTGAAATTAAATAATTTAGTTTCTACAGAGAACTTTTTTACTTGCTGTACAAAACAGGACACGAAATCGTGTCCTGTTTTTGTTTTTATGTTCATTTTTCATAGCTTGCACTCAAGTTGTAAATGTAATTCTCATCAGTAAAATATGCATATGGGCCAGAATTCTCTACAACCCAAATATAGATATCAACACCGTTCAAATTATACACAAAGAACCTTTCGGGATATCGTTCAAGCAAGGTTCTCGTGGTCTTGTCGCTGTAAATTGACTTGTCTCTGGCAACAAAGCCCATTGAATGAAGCGGATACTGAGGGTTTGTGCAACCCGGGTCAATTACGCCATAGCTAACGCAAAAATACTTAATAGTAGATCTGCCCGCGCCTTCCATAACGGTTTCCCTGTTCTCAAAGCTCATATATGCCTCTCTGCTCGCTATCGGGTTTTGCAAAACAAGGTCAAATGTTGAGGGATAGTATACTGAATCGGTTAGATAATCTAAGTATCCCACGTCATTCTTGTCACTCAAATCGTATCTCCAAGAATCCGAACCCCAATAAAATTTATCAGTGTAGTCCCCAAGTCCACCATACGGCTCCTCAAACTCGTAATACTTTACTGAAAGGAGCATTTCTTTGAATTCGGGATATTCATCAAGATCGTCAATGGATGTGGGAGTTACCCATCCGTTTTCTTCAAAATCATAATCTATAACGTTGTACGGCACCTCGATTGTTTCGCCTGCATAGGTAAATTTCAAAGTATCGTTAGTTCCAAGCTCACTCAAGTGGATTCTATAGTGCACCATTTGGTTTCTCGCCTGATAATAACTGTATGATACGTCAGCATTTTCCTCATTATATTCAATCTTAACATTATTGTGAGTGTTTCGGGTAACAGTAATGTCGCCAAAAAACTTAATCTCTATTCTATAAGACTTCGTTATTTCAAAATCGATAGTCTTTTTTTGATCCACACCAACGATGGCTACGGCAAATTTTTCATTTCTCGCCTGCCACGCCCGACCGATATAGAAATAGCAACCGGATAAGGCACTGCATCCAGCAAGGATCATAGCGATGAGTAAAAGTTTAGCTAATGTTTTTTTCATGAAACCACTTCCTTTCATTAATATAAGTCAACAAAAATTCAAAAAAGTGTAATAAATATCAAATATTCTTTTATAAAAATTCTCTCTTTTTCCATCTCTAACCGCCAAGGGCGCATAGTTAGATGGATTTAGTTATATTGAATATAGTTATATTGATTATAGTTTTATTTATTTCCCCTGTATATGGTACAGGGGGGTACTGTATGATGTACTGAGGGGTGCTGTATGATATGCAGCGGGGTACTGCATGATGTACAGGAGGATAACATAGTTTCTAATCGTTATTCCTCTCATAATCAAAGAGATACTGCTGGGCAACGCCCGCGTATTTGCCAAAGGTGGCAGGCGCAAAATCCTTTTCAAAATACTTTTCAAGCACTCGCTTCATCCACACGTCAACGGGAAACGGATCATGCCTTTCAAATCCGAAAAGGAGCGCGCAGGAGGCTACCTTTAAGCCGATTCCCTTGACTTTGCAAAGATACGCAACCGCCTCGTCGAGCTTTTCAATTTGCTTCAATTCTTCCGCATTGATCTCGCCCGAGCACCATTTTTGTGCCGCATCAATTATGTACTTTGCGCGAAAACCCGTTTTGAGCGAAAACAGAAAATCCTCGCCCGCGCTAAAAATTGCTTCAGCGCTCGGAAAAGAGTAAAATTCTCTACCCGCTGCCCCGTGATTTTGCATTGTTGATGCATCAATTTGCTTGCCGAGTGCAAACGAGAGAGCGTCGATTATCTTCTTAATGCGCGGAATATTGTTATTTTGCGAGATAATGAACGAGCATACTGCCTCCCACGGCTCTTGATGCAAAATTCTA
This sequence comes from Eubacteriales bacterium, assembly GCA_045644965.1. Lineage (GTDB taxonomy): Bacteria > Bacillota > Clostridia > Oscillospirales > CAG-272 > RGIG4608. The sequence goes on along the minus strand of JAZRHW010000192.1, from coordinate 10,939 downwards.
ATGCCGCGTCCACACTCAAGTGCCTTGATAAACGTGGGATTTTGACAATTTTCGAGCAATTCCCCATCAATCGCCTCATAATCCTCGTCAAGCGCAAAATAATGACACCAAATGTTGTAAAAATCCTCGGCGGTGGAGTTGTAGATTACAAGTTCTCCGCCCTCTTGCTTAACGGAAATCAGTTTCCCAAAAGCTACACCGAGCCACTCGTCATCCGAGATTCTTTCCCAACGGAAGCACTGACCGCAATCAAGTGTTTTAGCGAGGTCATATGCGCCCTCAAATCTTACGCGGACAAAGGGTAAATTGCCCTCATATTCGGTTTTTATATCCTCAAAAAATTTGCTCATTATTTTATTCCAATCTCTTGCTTTAATTTCTAAAATATTATATAATAATTATATCATACAAAAATTTATTTTGTCAATAATTTTATATGGAGTGCATACAATAATGATTGAGCTTCTTGATTTACATAAAAAATTTATACTTGAGCATCTTCACGAAGGCGACGTGGCGGTAGATTTCACTATGGGCAACGGTCACGATACCGAATTTTTGTCCAAAACCGTTGGTGAGAATGGCAAGGTTTACGCCTTTGACATTCAGGCAAGCGCAGTGGAATCCACTCGCAAAAATCTTGCGGCGGCAGGTTGCCCCGAAAACTATACCCTTATCCATGACTCGCATCACAACGTTAAAAACTACGTTAGCGAGCCAATAAAGGCGGGCATGTTCAATCTCGGATATCTTCCCGGGGGTGACAAGTCCATTACCACTATGCGCGCAACAACTCTCCCCGCAATCGAGGCGGCGATAGAGCTACTCGGCAAGGACGTGATCCTTCTCATTGCAGTTTACCCGGGTCATCCCGAGGGCGATGCCGAGGGCAAGGAGATAACCGAATACCTTTCCACCCTCTCTCGCTTTAAGGTGTGCTGCACCAAGGTTCAGATAGTGAACTCTCCCACATCCCCGTACTTTATGATGATAGAAACGAAGTGAAAAATATGAAGAATGAGAAAAACATTACTCCATACAATAAAATAAGACGCAATCTCTACGCAACAGTTGCGAAAAATGAGAAAACCGACCGCTACAAGCTTATCGCGTGTGCGCTCGGGATTCTTCTTCTCGCATCCGTTCTATTTTTTATAGCCACTCTTATGGAAACTTCGAAAACAAATAACAAATACGTATATTGCTACGGCAACACCGAGCAAAAGCTCTCAGAGGAGCTTGCCATCTCGGGCGATATTCAGCTCGTTGATATGAATTCGCTCGCCGATTACTGCAAAATTGAGAAAAGCACTTTCTTTTCTAAAACAGTTTTCAAAATAAACGGCACGGAAGCGAGCTTTGAAAATGGCTCAAAAGAGGCCACGGTTAACGGTCTAACCGTTAAAATGCCCGCTGAGGCAATTATTAAAAGCGGATTTTGCCTTATTCCCCTTGAAACCGCAAAAGAGCTTGTACACGGAATTACCGTGTCAACCGAAGGTAAGCAAACTAATATCGAAACAAACGGCGATAAGCTCTATTTAGTTGCAAGAAACCCCGAAATCGAATACATCACCGACATTTCCTCTTTTTTGGATTATATTAACTCAAATGATGAGTATATCTTTACACTTGCAAATAAGCAAAATGCCCTCGGAGAGAACTTCCCCGAGGATAAGGATTCTCTCATTGAAATCCCCGAGCAATATAGAAAAAGCAGTGTGATATATCTCTATTCCGTTGCCGAAAAGGCACTGGAAGCAATGATGGAAGACATGTTTGCGGCAGGTCTCACCGATACCTACGTAACGAGTGCATACCGTTCCTATACCTATCAAGAGATGCTCTTTAATATGTATATTGATGAGGAAATGGAGAGCGGTCTATCCTATGAGGCAGCTAGAGAAAAAGTTCTCACATATTCTTCCGAGCCCGGCAAGAGTGAGCATCAAACTGGACTCTGCGTTGACTTTACAACCAAATCCATTGGCGGTGTAGTTGACGACGATTTTGAGGGCACCGCCGCATTTGATTGGCTCGTTGAAAACTCTTGGAAGTATGGCTTCGTTCTTCGTTACCCTGCCGACAAGGTGGATATTACCGGTTACTCCTATGAATCGTGGCATTACCGCTTCGTGGGTCTTGAGGTGGCATCTATTATGCATCAAACAGGACTTTGCTACGAAGAATATATACAAAATTTTAAATAAAGGAAGTAAAATATGAAAATTTCTGACAACATACTGTACGTTGGCGTCAACGACAAAAATATAGACCTTTTTGAAGGTCAATATGCCGTTCCCAATGCAATGAGCTACAATTCTTACGTAATTCTCGATGAAAAGATAGCAGTTCTTGACACTGTTGATGCAAATTTCACACACGAATGGCTAGATAATTTGGCAGCCGTTCTCGGTGAGAGAAAACCCGATTATCTCGTTGTACATCACATGGAGCCCGATCACTCCTCTAACATAGCAAGCTTTTTGAAGGTTTATCCCGAGGCTAAAATCGTTGCGAATTCCAAGGCATTCGTGATGATGGATAATTTCTTTGGCGGAATCGATGGGGATAAAAAAATAGTTGCCGAAAACGGTTTTTCCCTCAATCTCGGTGAGCATATTCTTAATTTTATCGCAGCACCCATGGTTCACTGGCCCGAGGTTATGTTCTCTTATGAAAGCACCGAGAAGGTTCTCTTTTCTTCGGATGCCTTTGGAAAATTCGGTGCACTTGATACAGACGAGGACTGGGATTGCGAGGCAAGACGTTATTATTTCGGTATCGTTGGAAAATTCGGAGTGCAGGTACAAACCGTACTTAAAAAGGCAGCTATGCTTGATATAAAAACAATTTGTCCCCTCCACGGCCCCACACTTACAGGTGACCTTGATCACTACATTTCTCAGTATTTCATATGGTCATCATATCTCCCCGAGGAAGAAGGCATAGTAATTGCCTACACCTCGATCTACGGCAACACCAAAAAGGCGGTAATGATGCTTGCTGACAAGCTCAAAGCAAAGGGAGCGCCCAAGGTAGTTACAATAGATCTCGCACGTTACGATTGGGCGGAGGCGGTTGAGGATGCCTTCCGATACTCCAAGCTCGTTTTAGCAACAACCACCTATAACTCCGATATATTCCCCTATATGCGCCAATTTATCGATCATTTGACCGAGCGCAATTTTAAGGGCCGCACCATTGGTTTTATAGAAAATGGAAGCTGGGCACCCACCGCTGCAAAAGTTATGCGCGGTATGCTCGAGAACTCCAAGGACATCACTTACCTTGAAACCACCTGCACTATTCGTTCTGCGCTTAATGCCGATAGCACCAAAGCGCTTGAGGCGATGGCGGATGAATTGTGCAAGGATTATGTATCGGAAAATAAGAACGACACTACCGCACTCTTCAAGATTGGCTACGGCCTTTACGTTGTTACCTGCCACGATGGCAAGAAGGACAATGGTCTTATAGTTAACACCGTTGCGCAGGTGAGCGACGCTCCCAAGAGAATTTCCGTTACCATTAATAAAGCAAATTACTCACACCACGTTATAAAGAAAACGGGCAAGCTCAACGTTAACTGTCTCACAACTGAAGCTCCATTCTCTATTTTTGAAAAGTTTGGATTCGTTAGCGGAAGAAATGTTGATAAATTTGCCGCCGACAGTATTGTGAGAAGCGAAAACGGACTTGTTTATCTCACCGATTTCGTAAACTCCTATATGTCCCTCACCGTAGAACAATACGTTGACCTCGGCTCGCACGGAATGTTCATTTGCACCATTGACGAGGCAAGAGTTCTCAACAATAATGAAACTATGACATATAGCTACTACCACGCAAATGTTAAACCAAAAGCCAACGCCGAGGGCAAGAAGGGTTACGTTTGCAAGATTTGCGGCTATGTTTACGAGGGTGATTCCCTCCCTGAGGACTTTATATGCCCACTCTGCAAGCATCCTGCAAGCGATTTTGAACCAATAAAATAGAATAAAAAAGCTCCGCGAGAATTCTCGCGGAGCAATTTTTTATTTAAATCTTTAATTATTTGTCATAGAATACCGTTCCATCGCCGGCGATAACACCGTCCTCACAACGAACTGTGCAATCCTTGTCAAGACCTGTATTCCAGCTATCTCCGTTCTTATTGATAGCGAGCCACTGGTCGATTGTGCCCTCATATTCGAATCTTTCGATATTGGAACATCCCCAGAATGCAGCAAGAGCGAAGCTCTTTACGGATGTGGGAAGATATACCTTTGTGATCTGCTTGCAATTCTGGAATGCAGCATCACCAATTCTGAGAACGGGAAGTCCGTTATATTCGGAAGGTATTGCAATTTCCTTATCGGTGCAACTACCGATACCAACTACAACGTAGTACTCAACGTATGTATTTGTTGCACTGTTGTACTCTCTCTTCTTAGCATATTCCAATCCAAGTGAGCCTGTAGCGGATGTGAAATCACGTTTTTCGATAAGACCGCAAGCGCAGTGATATTCGGTATAACCGGATTCAAACTTTGTAGGTTCAACTACCTTGTCGGATTTAATGAAGTTGTGCTTAGGATCAGTAAATCTTTGGTCTACATGACCGCAAGCCTTACATGTTCTATTGTCGATACCCTCTGTTGTACATGTGGGAGCTATATATGTAGTCCACTGGCCGTAGGAGTGTGCAGGATCAATATAGTTGTCAAGGTGCTTATAGTCACACAATTTACATGTGTAAGTTGTATATCCGTGTTCATTACATGTGGGAGCAGTTACCTCAACCTTATCGTAGAAGATGTGATAGTAGCCTGTTGATCTCTTTTCAATAAGAGAACATGTTCCGCACTTTCTATATTCTTCGCCATAGGATGTGCAAGTACCCTGAATGGACATTACCCACTGGTCGCCGTTAACAGTATCAAGAATCAACCAATCATGTCCTTTTTCTTTAACAACATTATCGGTATAAGAATAATCGCACTTAGCACAGTAATGTGTTGTGTAACCCTTCTCAGTACAAGTGGGAGCAGTAACTACATCATCAACAGCGTAGTATGTGTGTCTAGGTTCAAGAGCACGTTGTTCTTGATTTCCACCGCAAATGTTACATTTTCTTCTCTCTTCACCCCAATCGGTGCAGTTGGGTTTCAATGTAACAGTCCATTCACCCATTTCGTGGAATGCTTCAATAACTTCTACCTTTTCTTGAGAACAGTATTCACAAACTTCCTTTATGTAACCGTCTTTAGTACAAGTCTTTTCAACAGTTTCAACCACGTTGAACTTATGCGCCTCAGCATCAGCGGGAACGAATGTGTCGCGCCATGTTTCGTTGCATTCTGTACAAGTATGAGTAGTATAACCCTCTCTATCGCAACGGGGTTCAACTACAGTATCTTCGAGCGTGTGCTGGTGACCAACGGGCTGATCATCACAAGCAACCATGAGCATAGCACAAAGCGCCAAAGCTATCATAAGTATTATAGATAAATATTTTCTCATAACTTCCTCCTATAATCGACTATCAGCTAATTAATCTTTGTTTCTATACTCGGTATGACCACAAGATTCGCATTCTCTTTGCTCCTGCTTGGGACCGCCTACTACATCGTGCCATTCACCAAAGCTATGTTCAAGCTTTTCATATTTAACGTCCATACGAATATCTCCGCAATCTGTGCACTGACTTCCCTCATAACCGAAGTTATCGCAGGAAGGATCTTTGTTTACCGCAATATCATAATGGTGAGTAAGAATAATCTTGGACTCGTAGCCATCACATCCTTCAACCTCACAATCTCTTCGAGATTCACCGAGAGTTGTGCAAGTAGAATCAACGTAAACATACCATTCACCGAAGCTATGACCTGTAGCCTTTGTTGTGTTATCCTTCTTCTGATAACCACAAAGAGTGCATGTATATGTAGTATATCCTGCAGTTTCGCAACCGGGTTCGGTAACAACACCTTCATCAAAAGGATGCGCAGAATTAATTTCATTATATTCAAATTCGTCACAGTAAGCACAATCTCTTCTCTTGAGACCCTTATCTGCACAACTGGGCTCTACAACCACTACCCAATTGCTCCAAGTGTGGCGAGCAGCTACAACGTCCTTTTCAACAACGTCACCGCAAACTGAGCATGTCATGCGTGTACAACCATTCTCAGTACATGTGGGTTCTACCTTTTCTTCTGTATATTCGTGCTTCTCCGCAGTGGGATCAACATAGGTGTCACGTCTTTCATATCCACAGGTCTTACAAACGTGATGAGTGTATCCTGCGGCTACACAGGTAGGTTCTACTACCGTATCCTCCCACTCGTGAATATGCTCGGGATTTGTATCGTCAGGAAACAAATCACAAGAAACCATAAACATCGCCCCTATCAAAAGGCAAGCGATCAATAACGTTGAAAAAAGCTTGGTCATTTTTTCATCCTCCGAAATTTGATTACAATAAATTATATGATAATTCAAATAAAAAATTATACTATCATATACGTGGGCGCATTACCCCACTTATACTTTATCATTATGTATTATAGCATATATATTTCGTTTTGTAAACACCTTTCGACACATTTTAGTGACAAAAAATCATATTTTTTTATAAAAAAGCACAGGAACCCAAGCAGGTCCTGTGCTTTTATGTAAAATTAATTAATTTTATTACTTTTCAATTACACCGTCGGAGCAAACTACCACATAGTCACCTGTGTTATTATTCCAGTTTGCACGTTTAGTGATTGCATTCCACTGATCCATTGTTCCGCGGAACACGATCTTTTCAAGGTTTTCACAGCCCTCAAATGCTGCCTCACCAATGATTTCAACTGTTTCGGGAATATAGATGCATGTAATGTTTTCGTTATTGTCAAATGCAAAGTATCTAATTTCAGTAACGGGAAGAATGCCAAATCCAGGAACACCCTCGATTGCCTTGGGAATAACGATTGTGGAGTCAGTGCAGTGTCCAACACCGATAACCTTGTAGCCCACCTTATTGGAGCTGAGCTTGTATTCAAGTCCTTCAGTAACGTACTCGATTACGTCGGCAACAATTCTCTCACCGCAAGGACAAGTCTTAACTGTGTAGCCGGCTTCGTCGTATGTCGAAGGAACTACCTCTACTGTGAAGTTGTGTCCCTTTACGTCGATAAATCTCTCTTCCTTTTCACCGCAAAGCTCACAAGTTCTTTCCTCAAGGCCCTTATTAGGACAAGAGGGCTCAAGTGTTACAATCCATTCACCGAATACGTGTACGGGAGATGTGTAATCGGTTCTCTCCTCAGCACCGCATCCGCACTTGTTAGATGTATAACCCATCTCTGTACATGTGGGAGCGATAACCTCAACGATTTCGGTATAATCGTGGCCGCGAGCTTCAATATAGTCACTTACGTATGTATCACCGCAAGCGCATGTGTATGTGTTATATCCCTGCTCTTCGCAAGTGGGTACAGTAGAAACAACATCATATGTGTGAACAGGAGCTGTTTCTCTTGTTTCCTCAGCTTCACACCATACGCAAACGTGCTTTTCAACACCGCCGTCGCAATCAGCCTCTTCAACTACAGTCCAGTCTCCATATTTATGGTCAACCTTTTCAGTAAGTGTATCAATTTCAACGTCGCCACAACCTGTGCAGGTGTGAGTTGTATATCCTTGTGCAAGACAAGTGGGCGCTGTAACTACGGAGTCGTAGCTATGACAAGCATCAACGCTTCTTTCCTCAACCTCTCCGCAATCGGAGCAGATTCTCTGCTCTGTGCCGCCTTCCGTACAGGTGGGCGCTACGGCTACCTTCCAAGAGCCAAACTTATGCTCGGACTTTTCAAAGATTTCAACCTTCTCCTCACCGCAGTGAATGCAAGCTTCAACCTTTTTTCCCTCTTCAGCACAAGTAGCTTTGATTTCTTCAACCACTTCAAATTTGTGATTTTCGGCAATGGGATCGGTGAACGTATCACGCTTAATGTATCCGCAATCGGAGCATACGTGATCTGTATATCCCTTATCTACACATGTGGGTTCAACCACCGTGGCTTCAAATGTGTGTGTGTGTTCTTCATCACAAGCAGTTAATGCAATCGCGCCAAGCAACAAAACTGCAATTGTTAAAATGGATAAAATTCTTTTCATTTTATTTTTTCTCCTAATCTATGCTCGAATTATTCCTTGGTTCTAACTTCGAAGTGACCGCATTCGCAGTCTCTTTGTTCAAGGTTTTCTATATCTTCAACATCATACCACTCACCAAAGATATGACCGATGGCAGGAAGGTAATCAGTAATATATGTATAGCCGCAAACTTCACACTTGTGTTCAGTGTATCCAACGCTTCCGCAAGTAGGTGCTTTAACTGTTTCTACGTAGATATGCTCATCAATGGGTCTTGTGTCAACGTGGCCACAACCCTCAATAGTACATTCTCTCTTCTCTTCGCCCTTTTCGTCACAGGTTTGATCAATAGAAACTGACCAATCACCATATTTATGACCGTCGGTAGCGAGATAAGCAAGGATGTGTTCTTCATCGCATACTGAGCAAATCTCATAAACCTTACCGTGTTCTGTACAAGTGGGCTTTTTAGTAAGGATCTCACCGAAAGTGTGAGGAAGCTTTGCAAGGACGTCAACCTTCTCTTCACCGCAAGCTGTACATACTCTTGTTTCAGAGCCCTTTTGTGAGCAAGTGGGCTCTTTTACCTCGGGCTCACCCCAAGTGTGTTCGAGAAGCACTGTTGCATCCTGTCTTTCAACAAGTCCACAGCCTGTGCAAACTCTTTCCTCATATCCGAGGTGGGAACAAGTGGTTTCGTCCGCTATAGTCCATTCACCAAAGCTATGTTCAACTATTTCATAGGTCTCGGTGTGCTCTGCACCGCACAAATCGCATACACAATAAGCATATCCCTCTTCAACGCAAGTAGGCTCAACGTAAAGTATCACGTTAAACGGATGTGCGGAAGGAACTGTTTCCGTAAAGGTGTCATGCCAAACGTATCCACAATCGGGACACTCGTTTACATTATAGCCCTCTATGGTACAATTAGGATCGACTACCGTAACGACAGCATTAGTATGATCACATTCCGTTGTACAAGCGCCAAAGCAAATTGCACACGTTACAATTAAAACAAGCAAACTGATTAAAGCAACTTTTTTCATAACATTACTCCAATATATATCTAAAAATTTCAACAAATACCAAAGTAGACATACTTCTCCACTTTTACCATTATATTATAACACTATACATTAGTTTTGTAAATACCTTTCGACAATTTTCTCACCTAAAATATAGAAAAAAGACCTCTTTTTTACAGAGGTCTTTTAATAATTATTTGTTTTTCATTACCGCGAGTGCGCACCAGCCGTTATCATCAATTCTTTCAATAACTTTTAGTGCATAATCGTTAAGCTTCGAAATAACGTCATCAGCTCTCTCCTTGATAATTCCGGAGCAAAGAAGCACACAATCATCCTTCATAAATCTTCCGATATCGGGAGTCATTCTAATGATAATATCGGCAACGATATTAGCGCAAATAAGATCATATTTGCCACTGTCAAGGTCAACGGACTTGAGATGTCGGAAACCTCGCAGGTGATATTGTCCTGACCGCTTTCCGCTATATTTTCGTTAGCAACCTTAACCGCGATGGGGTCGATATCGTACGCCTTGCACTCCCCTGCACCGAGTTTGGAGGCAACAATCGCCAAAATGCCACTTCCGCAACCTACGTCGAGCATTCTAACGCCCTCTTTTGTGTATTTTTCAAGCAATTCGATAACGAGTCGAGTGGTCTCGTGAGAGCCCGTACCAAAGGCCATTCCGGGATCCATTTTAATAACCACTTCGCCTTCTTTTGCTTCATACTCTTCCCACATGGGCACGATTACCGTTTTTTGACCAATGTGAAGGGTTGTATAATACTTTTTCCAAGAATTCGCCCAGTCCTCTTCGTTAACTCCAACAATTTCGATTTTGGGTTCAACACCGTCGGATTCAAGGCGCTCACGGATGAAAGAAATTGCCATATTGTAATTTTGATCCGCAGGCAAGAAAAGAGAAACGGAGCCAATCGTTTTATCGGCATTGAGAATACTCTCGTCAATGAGGTCGCCGTAACAGGTTTTGAGGTCAATATCGGAATAATCCTCAACCATAAGGTTGTTATCAAGCACGCTCATAACCGCTACTGCAGTATCGAGATGCTGGAGCTTAACCGTAACCTTTATTTGTGTCCAATCTTTAATTTCCGTAGTTTCACCGCAGATGTAATCGGGATCCATCATAAAATTACCCTCTCTTATTTTTTGTCAAATATATTTTTAAAAAAGCTTGTTCTCTTCTTGTAGTTGCTCTCACCGCAGGAGTCAGCAAATGCGCGCATATGTTCCTTTTGCTTTCCGGAAAGTCCTTTGGGAATTTCTACAACCGTTGTGAAAATCAAATCTCCCTTGCGATTGGGATAGTTAAGGCACTGAATTCCCTTTCCTCGCAATGTGAATTGAGTTCCGGGTTGAGTTCCCTCGGGAATATCGTATTTAACCTCTCCGTCAAGTGTTGGAACGTCGATTTCAGCGCCGAGAGTTGCCTCGGCAACAGTTACGGGAACGTCGCAATATACATTGTAGCCCTCGCGACGGAAAATCTTGTGCGGCTTGATGCTTACCTGAATGATAAGGTCGCCTGCAGGGCCACCGTTTCTACCATCCGAGCCCTGACCGCGAAGAGCAATTCTCTCGCCGTCATTAATACCCGCAGGAATGTCCACCGCGAGCTTTTTAGTTATGCGAACATAACCCGTTCCGCGACAGTTCGAGCAAGGATTTTTGATTATCTTACCCGTTCCGCGACATGAATCACACGTAACGGTCGTCTGGAACTGCATTCCGCCCATACGCTGAAAAACGCGCTTCTGACC
>JAZRHW010000191.1:0-2404 GCA_045644965.1 Eubacteriales bacterium | reverse complement strand
TTAAGACCTGCGTGAGAAACTACCGCTTCAGCGGTAACGTTGCCGGGGGCAACAATTCTACCTTTGAAAACTTTCATTTTATTTATCCCCCTTCGTTATTTGAATAAGAATCTCTTCGTCTGTATAGTAACGAGCTGTAGTGTAAGTACGAAGCTTGTTAGAAGAGGTGATTACGGGCATTGTCTTGCAAAGAGGATTGTTCATGTACATAAGAGGACAAATGTAAGAAACAATTACGCCTGTAGCTGCGAGACGAGCCGCGTATTCTGTCTTGTTGAATTCTTCAATAACCGCGGGAGCGGATGTGAATACTGTAGGAATAAGAACCTTCTTGTTGCCGGCTTCCTTGAGGGACTCTTCAACACGAACTGTCCAGGATTTAAGCTGTTCAAGGCTCATATGAGGACAACCCATGAAGCAAAGCTTGGGAGTAGCATCCTTGTTCTTCCAAATTACGGGGTAGGAGTCATAAACTCTCTGAAGCTCTGCGTCGTCAATAACGTAAACCTTTGCGCCATCAGCGATAAGGGACTCACCGAGTTCCTTTGCTTCGGGAGTGAGGTTGTCAACGTGATAAAGACCAACTGCGCCGTTGGATGCTGTAGCTGCACCAAAATCCTTAAGGAATGAGCAAGCCGCATCATCAAGCTCGTTGCCGAGCCACTGATCAAGGCCCTTGATGTAGGGAACGTCTTCCATAACCTTCATACCGATAGCGGAGCCGAGAAGCTGTGCCTCGGGTTTCTTGGATGTCTTAACTTCGATTACCCAAGTTGCTTTTCTACCTTCATCAGTGAGAAGTCCAAAGTAGGGAACGTATCCTACGATTGAACCCATAATATCGATGATACCGGAGTTACGGTTGCATCTAGCACCGAGAACGGAGTTTGCGTAAACTACCGCACTGGACTCAGCCCAAGAGAGAACCTCGCCCTTTTGGGGCTTGTTGCCAACCTGGTCAAGATAGCAAGCACAAGTGAATGCATTTTCATCCATAAGACCAAGAGTTTTAAGCTGACCCTCGTAGAAATCCTGCTTGGAGTACATTGCTACGCTAAAAATAATCTTCTGCAAAAGATTTGCAGGAACATTTTTGTCAACGGGACGGGGGTCAACGGAGAATTTTTGCTCCGAAACAACACCCGCATCAATGAGCTGCTGCATAAGATCGAAAACGGGAGTCATCATCTTAAGACCAAAGCTCGTTACAAGGTGATTATATTTGCTCGAAACGGGAACAAGCTTTTCAGCGCCGAAAAGCTCACTGTAACGAACCACTGTTTCCATAACTTTAGCGAGGGTTTCGCCCTTTTCGCCATTAAGTATGGCCTGTTGTTCTTTAGTTAAAATCATATTCGAAATTCCTTTCTTGCGAAAATCTTAGATCTTCATAGCAACATCCCAAGCGCCCCAAATAACTGTTCTAAGGTTTCCGACCTTGTCAGCATCACCTATAACGTGAACGCGAGAATCTTCAACTACGGGTGCGGGATTGTAACCAACGGAGAGAATTACGCTATCGCAGGGAATGGTCTCGTACTTGCCATCCTTGTGTTTAACGATAACACCGTCGTCCTTGATCTGATATACACCTGTTTCAAGGTGTACAGGAACTTTATTTGTCTTGAAGAAGTCACGGAGATAGCTTGTATTAGCAAGACAAATGCCCTTTGTAACGATAAGGTCATCCATCATCTCAACGATAGTGGGCTTCTTGCCCTGGAGGTAGAGATCGTAAGCGATTTCACAACCTGTGAGACCACCGCCGATAACAACTACTCTCTCACCAACTTCTTTGTTGCCAAGGAGGTAATCAACTGCTTCTACAGCGGTGTGAATACCGTTGATGTTGAGTCTACGAGGTGTAGAACCTGTTGCAACGATAATTTCGTCAGCCTTGATGCCCTCAATACCCTTGATTTCGGTGTTGAGCTTAATTTCGATAGAAGGATATCTTCTGATTTCTCTATTGTACCAAGCGATAAGATCTCTATCCTTTTCCTTGAAGGAGGGAGCTGCTGCCGCAATAAATACACCACCGAGCTTGTCGGTCTTTTCATAGAGAGTTACAGTGTGTCCACGCTTAGCGCAAACGATAGCCGCTTCCATACCACCGATACCACCACCGATGATGGCAACGTGCTTGGATTTCTTAGCGGGCTTGATATTATATTTCTTGGACTGCATTGTCTCGGGGTTAAGAGCGCAACGAGCAAGTCCCATAGTGTCAGTAAGGTCTTGAGTGTTGTAGTGTCCCTTTCTGGAAGAGAAGTTGAAGCAACCGCTGTGACAGCAAATGCAGGGTTTGATATCTTCAAGTCTGTCTTCAATGAGTTTGGTGATCCACTGGGGATCAACAAGGAACTGACGAGCAATACCTACGCCGTCAATTTTGCCGTCTGCA
>JAZRHW010000190.1:0-16546 GCA_045644965.1 Eubacteriales bacterium | reverse complement strand
ATGAGATCAAGCTCGGGAAGGTGGTACTTTTTGCTTCTAATTTCGCGGACAAGGTTGCCGACAAGTGTGCCGCTTTCCTCGTCCTCGCTTTCCGTGAATACTTTTTTTACAAATTCTGCGGATTTTTCAAGTTCGTCCGCCCTAACTGTTCTGATAATTCTTTCCATTGTTGTTTGCCTTTCTTATAATGAATATAATTACAGGCAAGAAACTAAAAAATATTAATAATTCGCCTTTCTTACTTCAAAGTAAGCTTTGGGATGGTTGCAAACGGGGCAAACCTCGGGTGCTTTTGTGCCAACCACAAGGTGACCGCAGTTGCGGCATTCCCACATAACCTGCTCACCCTTTTCAAAAACGGTCTGCATCTGAACGTTGTTGAGGAGTGCAAGGTATCTTTCTTCGTGAGATCTTTCAATCTCGGCTACCATGCGGAATTTTGCAGCGATATCGTGGAATCCCTCTGCCTCAGCTTCTTCAGCAAAAGTCTTGTACATATCGGTCCACTCGTAATTTTCACCTGCAGCCGCACTCTTGAGGTTAGCTTCGGTGTTTCCAATGCCACCGAGGAGCTTGAACCACATTTTAGCGTGCTCCTTCTCGTTGTCAGCTGTCTTTTGGAATATTTCGGAAAGCTGTTCAAATCCTTCCTTTTTAGCTACTGATGCAAAGTAGGTGTATTTGTTTCTTGCCTCACTCTCGCCTGAAAACGCGGCTTTGAGGTTTTGTTCGGTTTTTGATCCTTTAAGTTCCATAATTCATACCTCCTGGAATTTTTTATATATTTATTATATATGAATAAAATGAAAATTTCAATATATTTTTCACCTTTTTGTTGACAAAAATTCATATTTATAATAAAATAGAAACGTATTTTTATTTTGAGGTTAAATTAATGAAAAGAATTGCTACCATACAAGATATATCCTGCTTTGGCAAATGCTCAATAACTGTGAGCTTGCCCGTAATTTCCGCCATGGGCGTTGAGTGCGCAATAGTGCCTACCACTGTGCTTTCCACACACACTGCGGGATTTACCGGATATACAGTAAGAGATATTGCTGACGAGCTTTTGCCGATAGCCGAGCACTGGAGAAGGGAAGGCATTGCGCTTGACACCCTCTATACCGGATATCTCGCCAATGAAGAGCAAATTGATACAACAAAAAGATTTATAGAATTGACAAAAAACGAGAGCACAATGATTTTTGTTGATCCCGCTATGGCGGATAACGGCAAATTGTATCCTGCATTTGATGAAAAATTCCCCGAAAAGATGCTTGAGCTTGTTAGAGGGGCTGACGTAGTTTGCCCCAATATCACCGAGGCGTGCCTCTTGCTTGGCAAGGAATTTAAGTCCGAGGGTGAGTATGACGAAAAGTATATTCATGAGCTAGTTGACGGTTTTACTGCGCTCGGCGTAAAGAAAACTGTTATTACAGGTGTAAAATACGGTGACGGACGTCATGGCGCGGTGGCTTATGACGCGCAGGTGGGCGAATATCGCTATCTTTTTGGTGAAAATATGAATTGTTACTTCCACGGAACCGGTGATATTTTCTCTTCCGTGCTTTGCGGAGCGCTCACAAAGGGTGAAAATGTGTATGATGCAACACAAAAAGCGGTTGATTTTACCATCGCGTGCATCAAACAAACACTTCCCGATAGAGAAAATCACCCATATGGCGTAAAATTTGAGGAGTGCCTCCACCTTTTATGTAAATAAATTAAAAGAGAAGCTTTTTGGCTTCTCTTCTTTTTTATTATAACACGCATGCATACGCGCGCGTGCGCGCGAGTGATAAGGTATAAAATGCTTAAAAACCCTTGATTTACAAGGGTTTTTGGATAAAATCACCTTAAAAATCGGTTAATATGGTGCTAAACGGACGGATTTTTATTAAAAAACGCCAAAAATGGTATAAAATATAGGATTTTAAAAATAAATTATTGAAAAATTAATAAAATATTAATGTTGTTAATTTTTTATTTTTAACCCCAAAAACAGCAAAAATATACGGGTATATAATATAATAAGGAAGAAAACATTTTGAAAATGGACGAAAAACCACCATATACAGCGTGAATATATTCAAAAAATATGTAAACGATTGTTCAATATGCACAAAAAACAACAACAAAAATCGTTTTTTTAGTGATATTGTGCAAATAAAATTCAAAAATAAAAAAACTTACTTGTAAAAATGTTGACAACTGAAAAACCTTGTGATATAATCTACTCAAGCATTAATTCTAAAAAGATTAACACCGTTATTTGCCGTAAAAACGGGTTGATAGATTTGGATAAATGAAAAAATTTTTTGGAGGAAAACACAATGAAAAGAATTCTCTCTCTTGCACTCGCACTTATGATGATGCTTTCTTGCGCAGCAGTTCTTGCTTCTTGCCAGAAAGATTGCGATGGCAATCACGTGGATACAGATGGCGACTTCCTTTGCGACAATAAAAATTGTGACGAAGTAGTACGTCTTACTGGTAACTACACTTACAACACTTACATGAGCGTATTCCCCACATCTTGGAATGCTCATACATACCAGACAGCAACCGATGGTGAAATCCTTGGTTACACAGAGCCTGGTTTCTACACATTCGACTATAACGAAACAATGGACGGCTTCGTAGTTGTTCCTGAAATCGCTGCTCAGATGCCTATCGACGTTACAGCTGACTACGTTGGCGAAAAATGGGGCATTGAAGAGGACGAAACAGCTAGAGCTTGGAAGATCGTTCTTCGTGACGACCTTAGATGGGAAGACGGCACACCTATCACAGCTGATCAGTTCGAAGAATCCGCTAAGAGACTTCTTGATCCTACAAGAGTTAACCTCAGAGCTGACTCTCTCTACTCCGGCGATATGGTTATCGTTGGTGCTAAGGACTACTTCTACGGTGGTAGATCTGTAACACTCGCTGCTGATAAGATTTACGGTTCTTACTCCGCAGACCTTGATGCAGAGCTTGTATTCACACTTGGCCCTGGCGACGTTGAATGTTTTGTTAGAACATGGGCAGGTTTCCCTGCATCCTATGACGTAGCTAAAACAGCTACATGGCTTATCGCTAACTATGGTAAGTACATGGCTGACGAAGCAGGCAACGTAGCTTTCACTGCTGAGGCAGCAGTAGCTATGGAAGGTAAGACAGTTGCTGAAATTAAGGCTGATCCCGCACTCGCAGCAGCTTGGGAATCCGCTTCTAGATTTGCAAACGCACTTAGCGGAGCAGGCGCTCTTGCTTGGTGTACAGCTTCCAAGACATATGACGTACAAGAATGGGATACAGTAGGTATCGAAGTTGTTTCTCCCACAGAAATCGTTCTTATTCTTGAAGACTCTCTTGATGGCTTCTACCTCAACTACTCTCTTACAGGTAACCTTGGTCTCGTTCACATTCCTACATACGACGCATGTGCTAAGTGGGAAGATGGCGTTTACTCCAGCTCTTACGGTACATCTGTAGAGACATACATGTCCTATGGTCCTTACAAGCTTACAAGCTTCCAGATGGACAAGGAAATCATCCTTGAAACAAATAATGAATGGTACGGTTACTCCGATTCTGATTACGCAGGTCAGTACCAGACAACAAAGATCGTTTACGATTGGATCAATGACCCCGAAACAGCTTACCAGGCATTCCTTCAGGGTAAACTTGACTCCAAGGGCCTTGAGGCTGACAAGATCAACGACTACGTTGGTTCTGAACACCTTTACTACACAGACGGTGCTTCCACATGGTTCATCGCTCTTAACCCCAATGAAGGCGCATTTGCTGAATGGGAAAAGACACATCCCGGTTTCGATAAGTCCATCATGGGCGTTAAGGAATTCCGTATGGCTCTTTCCTTCTCACTTAACCGTCAGGACTTCATCAAGGCTCTTGACCCCATGGGTTCAATCGGTCTTGCATTGTTCAATAACATGATCTGCTCCGACCCCGAAAACGGTATCATGTACCGTACAGAAGAGGCAGCTAAGGACGTTATCCTTGAGTTCTGGGGCATTTCCTCTGATGATATCGGCGCAGGCAAGCTCTATGCTGATAAGGACGAAGCTATCGCATCCGTAACAGGTTACAACCTTGACGGTGCTAAGGAGCTCTTCAACCAGGCTTATGACATAGCTGTTGAACAGGGTCTTTACAACGGTACAGATAAGATCGCTATCTGCATCGGTACACCCAACTCCACATCTAAGTTCTACTCTAATGGTTACACATTCCTTGTAAACTGCTATACAGAGGCAGTTAAGGGCACAAAGCTTGAAGGCAAGCTTGAATTCACAAACGACGATACACTTGGCAATGGCTTTGCAGACGCACTCAGAGCTAACACAGTTGACCTTCTCTTTGGTGTAGGTTGGTCCGGTTCTGCACTCAATCCTTACGGCTTGATCGGTGCTTACACACAGCCTGACTACCAGTACGACCCCTCTTGGAACACATCTTCCGCTATGATGGACTTCGTAGTTGACGGCAAGACATACAGAGCTTCCGTACTTGACTGGACATCTGCTATCGAGGGTGACGCAATCGAAATCCAAGAAGTTGGTGCTGATGGCGAAGTAACTGGCGAAGTTGTTGAATACTCTTGTGGCGCAGCTGACGTTAAGAGAGAGCCCGAAAGACAGGAAGAGAGACTCTTGCTCCTTGCTGCTCTTGAAGGTGCAGTTCTTAGAAACTACGATATGATTCCTACTCATAACGAAGCAAGTGCTTCTCTTAAGGGTATGCAGATCACATACGGTACAGAGGAATACGTATACGGCGTAGGTCGTGGCGGTATCCAGTACATGACATACAACTACACCGATGAAGAATGGGATGCATTCGTTAAGTCCCAGGGCGGTATCCTTGTATATAACTAATATTTAAGTAAAACCTTGCTTAGATATCCCCCGAGAGTCGAAGGGCTCTCGGGGGGAATTATGCATTTTATGGGGTTTTGCTTTTTCGGCGAATTAACCCGCATAAACTTAAAAAATAGTAATTTTTCACTCAAAAATTGCATTTTAGTATAGTTTTTGCGTTGTTGCCTTATGTAGACATTTTGATTTTAAATGACGACTGACGAATCAAAAGCCGTACTAAAATGCAATTTGCTTTAGCCTGTGCTCAAAGTATGGGCTAATGAGACAAATTGCTTTTTTGGCGAATAGCCACCTTTAAAAAACGTAAACAATTAGTTTAAATCTAAAGAAAAAATCCCGCTTTATAGCGGATGGGGGTCTAATATGTTTAAATATGTATTAAAAAGACTGTTGTTGATGTTCTGTGTATTCATGATCATCATTACAGCGTGCTTTTTCCTTGTAAAACTTTTGCCCGATGAACCGCCGGCAGCACAGCCCGGTTCCGACTCTTATAATATCATTATGATGAGACGAGAGGCGTTGGGTTATAACAAGCCGCTTCCTGAGCAGTATGTAATATTCCTTACAAAAACTCTCTTTGGCGGCAACTGGGGTATGTCTGAAAAAATGTATCCCAGCCGTGACGTTTGGGACGTATTTGTTGAGAAGCTTCCTTCTACAATGCTTGTAAACGTTTATACAATGTTGATCGCTGTGCCGATAGGCCTTGCACTTGGTATTTATGCGGCATTAAAGAAGAATAAATGGCAGGATCATCTTATTTCAACGGGTGTTATGGTGTTTATTTCCGTTCCGGGTTACGTATATTGTTTCTTGATTCAGTACATTTTGTGTCATCAAATGATCAAATGGACTGGCGGATGGGCATTCCCGCTTCAGATGCTTCCCGGTACAGACTATTTCTCATGGGATATGTTTGTATCTATCATTCCTCCGATCCTTGCTCTTGGTCTTGGTACAATTGCAGGTCTTGCGAGATACACAAGAGCCGAGCTTTGTGAGGTTCTCACTCAGGAGTACATGCTCCTTGCAAGAACTAAGGGTCTTACACGTGGACAGGCAACTGTTCGCCATGCACTCAGAAACTCCATGGTTCCGATTTTCCCCATGATTCTTGGTGAGTTTATCGGTATTATTGGTGGTTCACTTATCGTTGAGCAGGTATTTGGTATCCCCGGCGTTGGTCCTCTTTACCTCAACTCAATCAACACTCGTGACTACAACTTCTACTTATTGCTCAACACGTTCTATACCTTGATTGGTCTTACCTCAGGTATCGTGGTTGACTTGAGCTACGGATTTGTAGATCCTCGTATCAGAATGGGAGAAAGATAATGGAAAATATGAATATATCTAAAGACAAATTCCGTTTTGCCGATCCCAGTCGTAAAACGGGTGACAAAAAATTTGATACAAAGCAGATGAGCTATGCAAAGGACGTATTTGTGCGCTTTTGCAAGAACAAGAGCTCTGTTATAGCAGCAATTATTATCTGCCTTCTTGTAATATTTGCTATTTTGGTTCCCATGTTTTGTGAAACCAACTATTCACAGTCTCTTACAGACACATATTATTTGAAGTATAGACATCTTCTTCCCGAGTGCTCACTCTTTGAGGGAACGGGATTTTGGGATGGTACAAAGGTTGAGACGGTAAATAATCATAGATTTAATATGCTCAATGCATTGACCGTTGAGACGGGATACCCCGCTATAACCAAGATCCTCAAGGATGAATATAGCACAGGAAATGCTACCTCTCAAACAACCTATTATGATGTAAGAACTGACTCTTACATCACAAATGGTATGGACTATATCGATTTAACTGCTGAACAGTTTGCTGACATCCAAAGATGGCAGAACGAAACAGGTGTTCAGGTTATTTATCCTGCGGTTAACAATAAGGCTAAAGATCCCAAGACAGGAAAAGAACTTATAGCTAAAGCTAAGCAGGAAGATCCTAACGTTTGGTACGCAACTGATTCAAAGGGAAATCCCCTTGTAAATGCTAAGGGTGAATACAAAGCTTGCTATGCAACGACTGATACACCCAGATTCCAGTCCTTGGCATATACTGACTATTATGAATATGACAGCTTACGCGTGGATGGCGACGATGGCACATATATTTATGCTCTCGTTTCCGCAACAAGAGTTGGTGATAAGATCACTTGCTCTTATAGAGTTCGTGTACTTCTTAACAACTACTTCCAGTACCGTTACGGTCACGAAGCAAGCTTCCTCTTTGGTACAAACCAAAAGGGACAGGATATCCTTACACGTCTTGCTTCCGGTGCACGTTTCTCACTTATCCTTGCGATTTGCGTATCCGCAGTAAACCTCTTCATTGGTGCTATCTACGGTGCTATCGAGGGCTTCTACGGTGGAGCTATTGACCTTGTAATGGAAAGAATTTCCGACGTACTTGGCGGTATGCCGTCAATGGTTGTAATGTCGCTGTTCCAGTTGCACCTCGCTTCTAAGGTTGGTCCGGTAGTGTCGATGATATTTGCGTTTATTCTGACCGGTTGGCTGGGTATGGCTGCGAGAACGAGAATGCAGTTCTACCGCTTTAAGCGCCAGGAATACGTTCTTTCCGCAAGAACTCTCGGTGCAAGCGACAGCAGACTTATGTTCAAGCACATCTTCCCCAATGCTATGGGTACACTTATCACCGGTAGTATCCTTATGATCCCCGGCGTTATTTTCTCCGAGTCAAGCTTGACATACCTTGGTATCGTTAACCTTGAATCTTCAACACAAACGTCCGTAGGTACATTGCTTTCAAACGGTAATGGTTTGCTTTCAACGTACCCCCACATTATTTTCTGGCCCGCGGCATTTATTTCCTTGCTTGAGATCTCTTTCAACCTCTTTGGTAATGGTCTCCGCGACGCTTTCAACCCATCATTGAAGGGAATCGAGGACTAATAATATGGAAAAGAAATTAGAAGTAAAGAATTTAAGAATATCATTTAAGACTGCCAACGGTAAGGTTCAGGCGGTTAGGAACATCAACTTTGACCTTCATAAGGGCGAAACACTCGCGATAGTTGGTGAATCAGGTTCCGGAAAATCCGTAACCTCAAAATCTATTCTCGGCATCCTTGCCGGAAATGCAATTATTGAGTCCGGTGAGATCATCTACGACGGTAAGGACCTCCTCAAGATTACTGAGGATGACTTCTACCGCATCAGAGGTGACAAAATTGCAATGATCTTCCAGGATCCTATGTCATCTCTTAACCCCATTATGAGAATAGGTAAGCAGCTTACTGAGGCCATGATTCTCAAGGGCAAGGCAAGACAGCGCGCTTCCAAGCTCGCGTTCAACTCTACGCTTGATCTCCTTAAGAAGAGAATGGTAGAGGCGATCGCTGAGGGTAAATATACAGCTCTTTCAGGCGTTGCAGTTAACACAAAGACCGCGGCTGAGCTTGAGCAGATTTGTAAGGATTTCGACACCTTCGAATTTAAGCACACTGAACTTCAGAGAGCATATAATGATGCTTATCAGTCCGTAGTAGAAGCACTTCCTCTTGTGGATGACGCGCTCTTCCATATTGAAAAGAATGCTTTTGCAGATTCCAAGGATGACGTTAAGGAAATCGTAGACCTTCTCAACAAGGTTGCTCACGAATACGTAGTATCAGGAGACGATGTTCTCGAAATTAAGAGCATTGCCGGTGCGCTTGTGTCCACGTATAAGAAGGATGATAAGATTAAGGATTATTCCAATACAGTAGAACTTCTTAACCGTGCAAGAGTTATTCTTGCTAAAGCTGAAGAAAAGGATGCTCCCGACTTCTTTAGAATGGGTTACTACCTTAAGTTTGCAAATCAGCCCCTTCCCGAAATGCCTGTTAAGGAGCTTAATGAGTACTTGCTCAAGTATCTTGATGAGCACTTTATGCTCAGCTTCCTTAATGACATCGAGGTTGCCCTTAGATATTCCGCTATCGCTTGCGATAAGGAAAAGAGAGAGGCGCTCGAGGTAGTTCGCGCAACACTTCCAGTGTTTGGCGCTGAAGGCATTCTTGACAAAAACGTGGTTTATGGCGCTGCTAAAGCGGCTATCAAAGAGGTGGAGGAATCCATCGATAGACTCGAGATCCACAAGGACTCCATTGCATATACATTCAAGACCAGCTTGATGTATGCAATTGACAACTACTTTGAGGCAATTCCCAAGAATAAGGCAGCTCAGAAGGCTCACGATAAGCAGCAGGCGAAGTACGATAAGATCGTTGCCCGCGGCAAGACTCCCGAGTGGAAGGTTATTCCCGCAGCGCTTATCGACCTTGAAGATGCTAAGAAGGATATCGTTAGCGTAGTTGAAAGATTTATCGCTCACTACGAAAACCGCCTTGCAAGAGCAAACGAAAGAGATTTCGCAAAAGAAACTATCGACCTTATTGATTTCTTCAAGCTCAATGCTTCCGAGTCCGTATACAAGGTAACTCAGAGTATGGCTAAGCGTAAGGCAATCAAACTCATGGAAGAGGTTGGTATTTCCGAGCCTGCTAAGAGATTTAGACAGTACCCCTTCGAATTCTCCGGCGGTATGAGACAGAGAATAGTTATTGCGGTTGCACTTGCTGCAAACCCTGACATTCTTATTTGTGACGAGCCTACAACGGCTCTTGACGTAACAATTCAGGCTCAAATTCTTGAGCTTATTAATAAGATTAAGGAAGAGCGCCAGCTTTCCATTATCTTCATCACACACGACCTTGGTGTTGTTGCTAACATGGCGGATAGAATTGCCGTTATGTACGCAGGTAAGATCGTAGAATGCGGCACTGCAGAGGATATTTTCTATGCTCCTGCACATCCTTATACATGGGCACTTCTTTCTTCAATGCCCGACCTTGATACAACCGACCGTCTTGAGGCAATTCCCGGAACTCCTCCGAACATGATCTATCCTCCCGTAGGCGATGCCTTTGCGGATAGAAATAAGTATGCTCTTGAAATCGACTTCGAGATGCAGCCTCCCATGTTCAAGATTTCCGATACACACGAGGCGGCAACATGGTTGCTTCACCCCGATGCACCTAAGGTTGATATCCCCAAAACAGTTGCAGATAGAATTGCAAGAATGAAAAATCGCGGAGGTGAACAATAATGGAAAACAATAATAAAGAAGTTTTGCTTAAAGTTGACCACCTTTGTCAGTATTTCGGCTTTAATAAAGCAGTTGATGACGTAAGCTTTGAGGTTCACAAAGGCGAGGTTTTCGGTCTCGTTGGTGAATCCGGCTGCGGTAAGACAACAACAGGACGTACCATTATCCGTCTTTACAACCCCACATCAGGTAGTGTTTACTTCAAGGGACAAAGAGTTGCTGCAGGCACAATGTCCTATAAGAAGGCTATAGGTGAGGCTGAGGCATCCATCAAGGCTCTCAAAAAGGAGCTTAAGGTTGCTGACGGACAAAGAAAAAGCGAGATTTTGCAAGAAATCGAAGCTAAAAAGGAATTCATCAAGGAACAAAAGGACGAGATCAAGAGCGCAGTTCACGATCAAAAGCACTGCGATAAGGATCTTATCACAAAGATTCAGATGATCTTCCAGGACCCCATCGCATCCCTTGACCCCCGTATGACAGTTCGCGATATTATCGCTGAAGGACTTGTTATCAACGGTATGAAGGATAAAAAAGAGATTGACGAAAAGGTATATAAAATGCTTGAACTCGTTGGTCTTGTTAAGGAGCATGCTTCTCGTTACCCCCATGAGTTCTCCGGTGGTCAGAAGCAGAGAATCGGTGTTGCCCGTGCGGTAATCATGGAGCCCGAGCTCATTATTGCTGACGAGCCCGTATCCGCTCTTGACGTATCTATTCAGGCGCAGGTTATCAACCTTCTTAATGACCTTCGCGAAGAGCTTGGACTTACCATTCTCTTCATTGCGCATGACCTTTCCGTAGTTAAGTACTTCTCCGATAGAATCGGTGTTATGTATTACGGTAAGCTCGTTGAACTTGCTGACGCTGATGAGCTCTTCAAGAATCCCTTGCATCCTTACACAAAATCCTTGCTTTCCGCTATTCCTCTTCCTGACCCTGTGTATGAGAAGCAGAGACAGAGAATTGTTTACAATCCTCTTGCATCCCACGATTATTCTCAGGAAGGTCCTACACTTAAGGAAATCAAACCCGGACATTTTGTATATTGCAACTCTGCAGAATTTGAACAGTATTCAAAGGAATTGAAATAACAAATGGATGATAATATGAAAAAATGGATCAAGCGCATTGTGTTAATCGTGATTGATCTCGCTCTCGTGGGGGCTATCGCTTATTCAAGATTTCTTAATCCCCCCGGCGAGATAACAATGACATTATTCCAGGCACTTGCTGACGGATTTTTCGTAATTGGATTTTTTAACTTGGGCTTTGGAGCACTCGTTATGATCAGCTCCACAGGATTTTTCGATATATTCGGATTTGCCTTCAAATCATTTATCAACTTCTTCGTTCCGAGAAGTATGGTAGAACAGAAGGGAACTTATTATGAATATAAGGTTAAAAAAGCCGAGAAAAGAAAAGAGACAGTTATGTTCAGAGGCATGCTCTTTGTGGGCGTGGCAATGATGGCTATTGGAATTTTGTTCAACCTTCTCGTTTATGCTTGATCTATAAACAACAAAATAAAGCACCTGCCGAGTGGCAGGTGCTTTTTTATGTATTATTTATTTGCTTTTTTTGATTCGATAAGCTCAATTCTCTCGTGGAGGGGAGGATGATTGTAGGTGAGCTTAACAACAATGGGATGTGGATTCATATCGGAAAGTGAATCCTTGTGCAACTTTCTGAGAGCTGTGATGAGCTCGTCGCCATATCCCTTTTCGAAGGCAAGAGAGTCGGCTTTGCGCTCAAACGCGCGTGACATATAGTTGAAGGGAATCATAATAAGCTGAGTTACTATGGAGAGCAAGCTTCCAAATGATACATAGAACGCAAAGAGGAGTGTGGACTCTCTAAATCCGAAGCTTGCACTGATCTCGGGTACAATCATCATAACGGTCATCATAACCATCATGGGAAGGAAGTTGAGCATATTAAAGAACGTCATTTTCGTGGTGTCTTTGTTTTTGAAGTGAGCAAGCTCATGCGCGAACACCGCGGTTATTTCGCCCTCGGTATAATTGTTTACAAGATTGTCGTAAAGAACGATTTGCTTCATCTTGCCGATACCACCGCAGTAGGCATTTGCCTTGGTGGTTCTCTTGGAAGCGTCCATAACGTAGATGTCCTTGAGTTTATAGCCCGCATCCTCGAACATTTTTGAAAGATTTGTGCGGAGCTCACCCTCGGGAAGAGAGGTGAATTTGTTGAATATTTTGGAAAATACACTGGAGAATGCGCTAATGAGAATCATAAGAACCGCAAGTCCCAAGAATGCGATAATTCCAAAATAGTCGCCAAGAATGTTGTATGCAAGAAGCACAAGACCGAAAATAGCGATATTGAGTACGTTGCCTAAAATGTAGTTCTTTATTGTGTCGACAATAAATGTTTTGGGAGTTACTTTGTTAAATCCAAACTCCGCTTCAATCTTAAAATTAAAAATATAATCAATGGGAAGGGAAATAATTGTCTCTACTAGTCCTATCAAAAGGAAGAAGAGCATTGATTTTACCATTACGTCGCCGGGGAGCGCGTAATAAACAACGGAAATAATATTTGTGCAGAACAACACGATATTAAAGACGAGCGAAATTGCATTTGATGCAAGGTGAAGCTTGTCCTTTTTGTTATTGTAGCTTCTCCACTTGTTGTATTCACTCTCGTCGTAGATGCCTTGAACGCTCTTGGGGAGAGGCTTGCCGACCTGCTTGTTTGAGAGGAGCTGGAGAGTCAAGCTCCAAAAGAATTTAATTAAGAGTAGAACTAAAAATATTATTTTATACATAATAACACCTTATGCCTCGTCGGGAATTGTCTTAATTTTGCGTTTATAAATATACAAATAGAAGAATACACTGAGCACAACACACACAAATTCAGCAATCGGATATGACCACCAAACGTTGTTGATATTGCCTGTGAGTGAGAGCAAGAACGCAACGGGAAGGAGTGTTACGAGCTGACGTCCGATGGAAATAAACATTGAGAAAAGGGAATAACCAAAGGACTGGAATACCGCGGAGCAAATAATTGAGAAGCCTGCGAAAATAAAGCTTATCGAGATAGTGCGAAGCGCGGGGATACCAACGGTTGCTATAGCTTCCTCGCTGAGATTGAACATTGAGAGAAGCATGCCGGGGAATATTTGGAAGATAGCAAAACCGAAAAGCATAAAGGATACGGCATACACGAGACCGAGTTTTATGGTTCTGAGCATTCTCTTTTTCTTTCTAGCACCGTAGTTATAAGAAACTATTGAGATCATGCCGTTGTTGAAACCGAAAACGGGCATAAATACGAAGCTTTGAAGCTTGAAATAAATTCCAAAAATGTTTACGGCATATTCGGAGAGGGGCATAATGATTTTATTGAAAGCCGCCGTCATGAATGAACCGATTGAGTTCATGAGAATGGAGGGCAAGCCGATCTTGAATATCTCGCCGATAATTTTTGTGTCGGGTTTAACGTATTGGAGCTTGAGACGAACCTCTCTGTTTTTATAATGGTGAAGCAATATTCCCACAACGCCGGAGAGTATCTGACCGAAAACTGTAGCGAGAGCTGCACCCGCAACGCCCATTCCGCATACGTAAATAAAGATGGGGTCAAAAATGATGTTGAAAATTGCGCCAACGAGCTGAGTGATCATTGAAAGGGTTGTTTTGCCCGTTGCTTGCATGTATTTTTCGTGAACTACCTGACAAAAAAGTCCAAAGGAAGCGATAAAGCATATTCTAAGATAAGAAACACCCATATCGATTACCGTTTCTCTCGCAAGGGCATCGGTGATGTCGGTTGTCATGAGTTCGAAATAGGGACGCGCGAGGAGCGAACCGCCAATGGAGAAGAGAATGTAACTCAATATAGCGAGGAACATACCCTGGCCTGCGATTTTATCCGCCTTGTCGCGATTTCCAATACCCAAATTTCGTGAAATAAGAGCATTGATACCAACGCCAACACCAACTGATACCGCAATCATAAGGTTTTGTGCGGGGAAGGCGAGGTTAACGGCAGTGAGTTCGTGCTGTTCGGGACTTATTCCCGCAACGAAGAGGCCGTCGATAATATTATAAAGCGCCTGGATGAGCATTGAAAGCATCATCGGGATTGACATATTCAAAAGCAATTTATTTTCGGGCATATAACCCATTTTGTTTTCTTTTACTGTTGAATTCAAGTGTTTTTCTCCTTTACATTATTTGTTTTTTGTTCTAATTATCTATTATATCATAAATCGACCACCTTTGCAATAGGGTTTGTATAATATATAATGGAAGGAATCTTGTTAAAAAACAATCAAATTTTGTTGAAAAAGGTAAAAAAATCTTGACACGGGGAGTAATTGATAATATAATAAAATAGCATAAGTGTAATTCAAAGACGGTTTTACCGTTGTGTTGTAGGGGGATTTTATGAAAGAATTGTTTCGTAAAATATTTAAAAAAATAGGTGATGAGTTTTTCACCATTCCTAATATGCTTTCAATCCTTCGAATTTTGCTCATTCCGGTCATAGTTTATTTCTACGTTGTACAAAAGGATTATTTGACTACATTTTTCGTTGTGGTTTTTTCAACCATTACGGATATTGTAGATGGATTTATTGCAAGACGTTTTAATATGATCACCGATTTTGGTAAATTTTTGGATCCTGTTGCCGACAAGGCGACTCAGTTGACAGTGTTTATTTGCCTTATCACCAAATTCAAGTTGATGATTATTCCTTTTGTGGTGCTTGCTCTTAAGGAACTTTCTTCGCTTGTTATTCGATTTGTTGTATATAAGAGGACCGAGGTTGTTGACGGAGCAAAGTGGCACGGCAAGCTTACTACGGGTTTGGTTATCGCAACCATAGTTCTCCATCTTTTGTGGAATGATATTCCTGGCGCGGTATCCCTTGGAGTAATTTGTTTTTGTACTGCATTTATGGTGCTTTCTTTTGTTCTCTACACAGTTGATTGCCTTAAATATTTAAAGAAAAATGAAGAATAATTTCAATATAAGAGACTTCGCAATGAATGCCATATATGGCGCGATAATTGGTGTCGGTGCCATCCTCCCGGGTGTTAGCGGAGGCGTTCTTTGCGTGGCGTTTGGACTTTTTGAGCCTCTTATGGAACTTTTGACGCACCCCAAGGATTCTTTGCGCAAGAACCACCATATTTTTGTTCCGTTTGTTTTGGGATGGGCGCTTGGCTTTGTGCTTCTTGCCAAAGTTGTCGAGGCGTGTTTCTCATTTGCTCCCGATATTGCCGTAATGCTGTTTTTCGGTCTTGTTTGCGGAACAATCCCCGAGCTTTTCAAAAAGAGCGAGGAAGCGGATAGAAAGATGGGCTGGACACCTTTCGTGATCTCCTTGTCAATTTCCTATTTGTTTTTTCATATAATTGAAGCAGGCGAGGCGGTAGTGCTTCCTGAAAACTTTCTTAGCTTTGTTTTTTGTGGATTTATGTGGGGCATTAGCTTGATAGTTCCCGGCCTCAGTTCTTCGACTGTTCTCATTTATCTTGGACTTTACGTCCCCCTCACCGAAGGAAT
Source organism: Eubacteriales bacterium (assembly GCA_045644965.1). GTDB lineage: Bacteria > Bacillota > Clostridia > Oscillospirales > CAG-272 > RGIG4608. The sequence continues at coordinate 975 of JAZRHW010000190.1, read as the reverse complement.
CGGCTCGTTTGACTTCAAGGTGCTTATTCCTTTTGTTATTGGAATTGTAGTAACTGTTTTGCTTTTTGCAAAATTTGTAAATATGCTTTTCAAAAAGCACTATGCGATGATATCCCGAATCATTCTCGGATTTGTAATTTCATCATCGCTCAAAACCATTCCGCACAACTTTAAGAGTGTGTGGACGATGATAATTTCCGTTGTTTGCTTTGTTGTCGGCTTTGCCATAGCTATAGTTATGGATGAAGCTGAGAAAAAGAAGCGCACGGAACAGTAATTGGAGGTAATGTTTTGCATTTTATTGGTTTTTATGACTACACGGTTTGGCTCACCTATCTCAGTCTTGCATCCGCAACCGTGGGTATGATCTCTGCATTTAGGGGTGATGCTCGACTTGCGGTATTTTGCCTTATGTTTTCGGGATTTTGCGATCTTTTCGACGGCATCGTTGCCCGTACAAAGAAGGATAGAACACAGGATCAAAAGAATTTTGGAATACAAATCGACTCACTTTCCGACGTTATCGCCTTTGGCGTTTTGCCCGCGCTCGTTTTTTACCGTCTCGGTGTGAATGGCACAATCGGTACGGTGATTCTCGTTTGCTACGTGCTTTGCGGACTTATTCGACTTGCATTCTTCAACGTTCTTGAAACAAAGCGCCAAGCCGATCCCACAGCTCCCGCCTGTGTTAAAGAATTCCGTGGAATGCCAATTACGTTCTCCGCGATTATCGCGCCCGTTGTTTTTGCGGTTTCTCATTTATTGCCGAGCGACGTAAGAACTTGGTTTTTACATATCGCGCCCGCGCTTATGGCATTTCTCTTCGTTTTTGATGTGAGAATTCCCAAGCTTGATGTGGGTAAACTTCTTTTTGGAAAGAAAAATTAATAAATACATAAAAAACACGGATTTTTCCGTGTTTTTTGCTTTTTATAAGAAATAAAAGTCAAGAATGAAATAAAGTGGATTTTGTTT
>JAZRHW010000189.1:0-7935 GCA_045644965.1 Eubacteriales bacterium | reverse complement strand
CTGACACAAAAGTCGGTTATATTAACGCAGAGGGTCCACCTGTACCCATTCCGAACACAGAAGTTAAGCTCTGCAGTGCCGAAAATACTTGTCTGGAGACGGACCGGGAAGATAGGTCATAGCCGACACATAGCAGGAAGTCCTTAAAAAACTTCCTGCTTAAATATTCCTCTTTAGCTCAGTTGGTTAGAGCACCTGACTGTTAATCAGGGGGTCTTTGGTTCAAGTCCAAAAAGGGGAGCCAATACAAAGAAACCGAGGCAATTGCCTCGGTTTTTTGTTTTGATTTCTTCTTTAGATTCTAACCAAATATTCTCATCAATTAACATTCAGTCTCTCGCAGAGAGATTCTGACGAAAGCTTTTGTGGTTTTCGAAGAAAATGGCTCTCGTAAGAGAGGCAAACAAAACTTTTCTACACACTGCGCAGCAGTTGTAGGTTAATCATAGGGGGCGTTTTATTTCTCTATTCCTTGACAAATATACAAATAAATGGTACAATATTTACATTATTCTCCTACGGGATACAAAAAGGAAGATTTTATGAAAAAGGAAAGAATTATTAGAGTAATAGCTATTATGACAATTATAGTTATGTTACTCACAACGTTAGCATCTTGCGACCTCTCGCGGTTTGCAGGACAGGATGGTGCCGACGGTAAAGATGGTGTTGACGGCAAGAGTGCCTATGAATTAGCCGTAGAAAAGGGCTATCAAGGTACACTTGAGCAGTGGCTTGCATCACTTGTTGGTGAGGCAGGTGCGCCCGGTAAAGATGGTACTGACGGCAAGGACGGTGCCGATGGCAAAGATGGCGTTGACGGCGAAGACGGTAAAGACGGCGCAGATGGTAAAGATGGTTTGAACGGTAAGTCAGCTTATGAGCTTGCGGTTGAAAACGGATATACCGGAACACTTACTGAATGGCTTGAATCCCTTATTGGTAAGGACGGTCTTAACGGTATCAACGGCGCAAATGGTGCTGATGGTAAAGATGGTCTTAACGGTAAATCTGCATTTGAGCTTGCTTGCGAAGCAGGATTTGAAGGCACACTTGTTGAGTGGCTTGATTCTCTTATCGGTGAAAAAGGTGATAAGGGTGACAAAGGCGACCAAGGTGAACAAGGCATTCAAGGTGAAAAAGGTGACAAGGGTGACCAAGGTGAAAAAGGCGAGCAGGGTGATAAGGGTGAAACTGGTGCAACAGGAGCTACTGGTGCAAACGGTAAATCCGCTTATGAGCTTGCGGTAGAAAATGGCTATGAGGGAACTCTCACTGAATGGCTCGTTTCCCTTGCGGGCAAGGATGGTCTTAACGGAAAAGACGGTGCAGATGGTAAAGACGGTATTGACGGCGAAGATGGTGAGGATGGTGAAAATGGAAAATCCGCATTCGAGCTTGCCGTTGATAATGGATATAGAGGAACTCTTCAAGATTGGCTTGCAACTCTTGTAGGCGCAAAGGGCGACAAGGGTGATAAGGGTGACGACGGTGTTGGTATTGCAAGCATTCTTATCAACGAAAACGGCGAGCTTGTTATCACATATACTGACGGCGTTGTTGTAAACGTTGGCACAGTAGTTGGCGCTGATGGTCTCAAGGGAGACAAGGGCGACCAAGGTGAGCAGGGTATCCAAGGCGAGAAGGGCGACAAGGGCGACCAAGGCGAGCAGGGTATCCAAGGTGAGCAGGGAGTCCAAGGCGAAAAGGGTGACAAGGGCGACCAAGGTGAGCAGGGCATCCAAGGCGATAAAGGTGAAACTGGCGTAGGCATCGCATCCACAACAGTGGACGCAAACGGCAATATCGTTATCACATACACCGATGGTACTGTTACAGTTATCGAGCATAATTGGGTATATTCCTACACTTTGAAACCCGCAACTTGCACCGAAACAGGCATTGATCTCTACTCTTGTGCGGATTGCTGTATGGCTAGATTGGTAACTACCAATGCAATGGGACATACCATAGTAATAGATGAAGCAATAGAAGCAACATGTACAACCACAGGTCTTACGGAAGGTAAGCATTGTGCTAGATGCTCTACGGTTTTTGTTTATCAAACCACCATTCCTGTAAAGGATCATATTGAAGTAATTGACGCTGGTATAGAAGCAACTTGTACAAGTACTGGCCTCACTGAGGGAAAGCATTGCTTTGTTTGTGGTACTGTTCTCATTGCTCAGCAAATTATAGATATAAAACACATTGAAAGTGATTGGATTATTGATATAGAAGTAACTAAAACTCAAAATGGTGCAAGACATACTGAATGTACTATATGCGGAAATACGCTAAAAGAAGAAATAATATATTCAACAGGTTCTGAAGGTTTGAAGTACACTTTAAACAAAGACCGTGTAAGCTATTCAGTAACAGGAATTGGTACTTGTACCGATACCGATATAGTTATCCCCTCAAGATATAACGGATTACCGGTAACATCTATAGGTGAAAGCGCATTTTCATGGAAATGGGAAATTATAAGTGTAACTATTCTTGACGGAGTGACAAAAATTGAGAATGATGCCTTTGTAGGATGTATTTCACTCGTAAGTATAACTATTCCGGAATCTTTAACTAGTATTGCTGATTGGGCATTCAGTTCTTGTTTGTCTCTTGTTGAAATATGTAATAAATCATCATTAAATATTTCTGTGGGTTCTAACGATTATGGAGCCATTGCTTCTTGTGCTAAGAACATTATCACCGATGAATCCGATAGTTTAATTGACGTGGTTGGAGATTATATATTTTATGTTGATGGTGCCACAGTTTATCTTTTGAAATATACAGGCACTGATACTGAAATAAATATTCCAGAGTATGAAGGAGCAGAAAAATATGTTATTGATGCTGTTGCATTTCTAAGAAAAAGTATTGATAATATTGAAATTCCAGATTTTGTTACTGATATTGGCGATTATGCATTCGCAGGTACAGGCATAAAAGGCATAACTATTCCTGATAGTGTTGATAGTATTGGTTATAGTGTATTTTATTTTTCGCATACTGATCTTCATAATACAGTTACAAGTATTATTTACGAAGGTACAATTGAGCAGTGGGAAAAGATAAGCAAAAATTCTTACTGGGATGAAACATATCAAATAAAAGAATACACCATCTACTGCACCGACGGTGAAATTTCGGCAGATGGTACAATTACATATTACGAAAAAGCTTCTGAAGGTCTTGAATTTACATTAAACGGCGATGGTGTAAGCTATTCTGTAACAGGAATTGGCTCATGCAAGGACGTTGACGTTATCATTCCAAGCGAATATGAGGGCCTGCCCGTAACACAAATCGGAGAGGATGCTTTTAGTAATCTTATTCAACAATATAGTGTAAATAGCTTAATAATACCAAACACTGTGACAAAAATCGGAAGCGGTGCATTTTATAATTGTGGTATAGGAAAGCTTATGTTTACCAATTCGGTAAAAACTGTTAACAGTGGGGCTTTCAGCAATTCAGGCATAAAAGAAGTCAATTTCATTGGCAACATGACCGACTGGTGCGGAATCACTTTTGGTGGAACTGATAGGAATCCGATGTTAAATGTAGAGAGCTTCTATATCAATGGAGAGTTGATGACGGGGGTTGTAATTTCCGCTTCAGTAACAACTTTGAAAAGCTATACCTTTGTTACCGCTCCCAATCTTACAAGTGTTGTGTTTGAGCAAGGAGTGAAAACCATAAATTCAAATGCTTTTTACGATTGTGATGCTATTACCGAAATTACAATTTCCAAGAGTATTACTAAGATCAGTTCCAATGCATTCTACAAATGCAATTCACTTGTTAAAATCAACTATATCGGAACTATTGATGAATGGAATGAGATAGTTAAGGAAAGTAAGTGGGATTACGATAGTGGCAACTATACCGTTTATTGTTTTGACGGAACGATTGCTAAGAACGGCACAGTTATTTACTACGAGGATTAAGATACTAAAATATATATTGACATCATACCCAAAAATGGTATAATTGAATTGTAAAACTTTTTGTTGTAATAAGGAGAAAACTATGGAAAAGCAAAGATGGTATAAAGATATGGTCTTCTACCAAATATGGCCTCGTTCCTTTAAGGACGGCAACGGCGACGGTATGGGAGACCTTTACGGAGTTTACGAGAAATTGGACTACATAAAATCACTTGGTTGTGACGGTATTTGGTTCTCACCCCTCTATCCCTCGCCCGGAGTAGACTGTGGATACGATATTTCCGATTATATGAATATTGCCGAGGAATTCGGCGGTATGGACGCCTTCAAAAAGGTACTTGACGGTGCACACGAGCGTGGAATGAAGGTTATTATGGACCTTGTTGTAAACCACACTAGCGATCAGCACGAGTGGTTCCAAAAGAGCCGTCAGAGAATTGAGCCCTATACCGATTACTACATTTGCAGACCCGCAAAGCCGCGTGGAAAGATTCCTAACAACTGCGACTCTCTCTTTGAAGGTAAAGCTTGGGCATGGGATGAAGTGCGTCAGGAATACTATATGCACCTTTTCGCAATTCAGCAGGCGGATCTTAATATGGATAACCCCCTTGTTCGTGAAGAGGTTAAAAATATTCTTCGTTTCTGGCTTGATATGGGAGTTGACGGCTTCCGTGAGGACGTTATCACCTTTATTTCCAAGCCCGAGGGACTTCCCGACGATAAGCTTATGCCTGCTTCCAAGGGTATCTTTATGTTCAACCACGGTCCTCACCTTCACGAGTATCTTGAAGAATTCAATCGTGACGTTTTCTCAAAATACGATTGTATGACGCTTGCCGAGTCGCCAATGGTTACTCCTAAGAAGGCACTCGAGTATATTGATGAGAATAATAACCCCGTGCTTGATATGTTCATTCAGTTCTCAACTCAGGAAGCGGACTGCTTTATGACCGACTATTATCATATGCCTTTCAATCTCCGCAAGCTTAAAAAATGCTACTCCAAGTGGCAGGATCAGCTTGACGGTAAGGGTTGGAATATGCTCTATATCGAAAACCATGACCATCCCAGAATGGTATCCCGTTACGGAAGCGAAAAATTCCAAAAAGAGAGCGCAATGATGCTTGCGGTTTCATATCTCTTCCAAAAGGGAACTCCGTTCATTTATCAGGGACAGGAAATTGGTATGACTAACTGGTATCCGAGCGATCCCGAAATGTACGAGGACGTTCAAACTCGTTGGCAGTACTTTAACGTTGCTACAAAACAGTCACCCGAAAAACGTCTTCAGAGACTTTGGGACGGTTCTCGTGACTCCGCAAGAACTCCTGTTCAGTGGAGTGCAGAGGAGAACGCAGGCTTTACTACGGGTACTCCTTGGTTCTATATTAACGAGAATTATAAGGAAATCAACGTTGCTGATCAGGAAAAGGACGAAAACTCCGTACTTAATTTCTATCGCCATGCAATTAAGCTTCGTAAAGAGCTTTCAAGCGTAAGACACGGTAATTATAAGGAATACGGAAAGATGTCATCTTCCTTCTACACCTATTCTCGTGAAGATGAGCACGAAAAGCTCCTTGTAGTTTGCTCCTTTACTGAAAAAACAAAGAAGTGGAATGTTCCTGCGGGCTTTGGCCTTGCAAGTGCGGAGCTCTTGCTCTCCAACTATGATAAGCTCGATGGTACAACCCTCAAGCCTTACGAAACAAGAGTTTATAGATGGAAAAAATAAAATTAAAAGGACTGCGTAAGCAGTCCTTTTTTAATCGTCTTTTTTGATTTTTGCAAGTGGATTTTGTTCCATTGCATTGCGCATATTTTCATTTGAAACATGCGTGTATATTTGTGTGGTGTTGAGCTGTTCGTGACCGAGAATGTCCTTGAGCACTCGCACGTCAACGTTTCCACTTTGGTACATAAGGGTTGCGGCAGTGTGGCGAAGCTTGTGAACGGAGAAGTGCTTAGCCTCAAGTCCTGCAAGATCAAGGTACTTGTATACCATCCATTGAACCGTCTTGTTGCTTATGCGCTTGTTGAGGCGGCTAAGAAATAACGCCTTTGTTTGAACGTTTTCGTACTTTGGACTAAGACGAATTTCGAGGTAATCACGAAGCACTTCGCGACATGCCTCGTTGAGATAGATAACGCGTTCCTTACTACCCTTACCGATAACACGAAGGGAACGAAGCTCGCGGTCAATGTCGTTAAGATTTATGCCTACAAGCTCGGATAGACGCATACCGCAGTTGAGAAATAGTGTGAGGATACAGTAGTCGCGCTCCTTCGTGTTGGACTCCTCGTCATTTTGTACTGCTTGAAGAAGCAAGAGCGATTCGTCAAGATTCAAGAATTTAGGTAATGTCTTTTTAGGCTTCGGAGATTCAATATTGATTGAGGGATTTTCTTCAAAATACTTTTGCTTTAGAGTGAAATATTTGTAAATACCCTTGATAGCGGAGAGCTTGCGAGCCTTGGCGCTCCACATATTTTTTCTCGTATCGCTCGTATAGAAAAGGAATTCATAAATTTGATCGGTTTTGATGGCTGAAAGATATTTTGCATCAATCTCTCGAACATCAATACTGTAGAAATCCTCACTCTCAATGTCGATATTTTTGTCCTTGGCTAAAAGATAGCGAAAGAACGTGCGAAGATCGAGCATATATTCATTTACGGTCTTCTCGGAGCATCCCTGAATAGTGCGCTTGTATATGGCGAACTGCTGAACCTGCTCGGAAAACTCATTCAAACTTGGAAAGGAACTCATACCTACCTCCAATTATACAAAATTATCTAAATACATTGTAACATATTAATGCAAAAAAGGGAAGATGTTTTTCAAAAATAAAAACAAAAAAAGCAAGTCAATTGACTTGCTTTTTGGCGTGCCATAAGGGATTCGAACCCCTGACCTTTTGGTTCGTAGCCAAACACTCTATCCGGCTGAGCTAATGGCACATATAAGTGCTTTTCAGCACTCATATATATTAACATAATAGAGAACATTTGTCAATACTTTTTTGAAAAATCATCAAAAAAATCTTAAACATCAATATCCTTGATATACTCGCTACCGTGCTCGGCGATAAATTTCTTTCTCGCAGCGAGATCGTCGCCAAGGAGTGTTTCAAACATTACCTCGGTGAGATAGGGATCAGCGGGGTCAACGGAAATAAGACGGCGCGTTTCGGGATTCATTGTAGTTTCCCACATCATTTCGGGCTCGTTTTCACCAAGACCTTTGGAACGCTGGATAGTATATTTCGTGTTGCCAAGCTTTTTGAGGATCTCAGCCTTTTCAAATTCGTCAAAAGCAAAGTAGGTCTTGTCCTTTGCAGTAATCTCGAAAAGAGGAGTTTCTGCAATAAACACCTTGTGCTCCTTGAGGAGTGTGGGGAGCAAGCGATAGAAAAGAGTGAGAAGAAGGGTTCTTATTTGGAATCCGTCCTCGTCCGCGTCGGTACAAAGAATAATCTTTGACCACTTAAGGTCGTTTATATCAAACGGGTCGATATTGCCCTTGACCTTGCCCTTGATCTCAACTCCACATCCGATAACACGGAGAAGGTCGGTGATAATCTCACTCTTGAAAATCTTCTCGTAAGAGGATTTCAAACAGTTAAGGGTTTTACCTCTAACGGGGATGATGGCTTGGAATTCAGCATTTCTGCCGAGCTTACAGGATGTAAGTGCCGAATCACCCTCAACAATATAAAGCTCACGAATAGCGGGATCTTTAGAACGGCAGTTAACGAACTTTTCAACCTTGTTGGAGAAGTCCATTTTGCTCTTGAGGCTTTCCTTGAGCTGAATTCTTGTCTTTTCAGCAGTTTCTCTTGAACGACGATTGAGAAGCACCTGGTTTGCAAATATTTCCGCCTCCATGGGATGCTCCATAAAGTAAATCTCGAGATTCTTTTTGAGAAATTCAGTCATTGCTTCATAAATGAAGGTATTTGTGATGGATTTCTTT
>JAZRHW010000188.1:0-5740 GCA_045644965.1 Eubacteriales bacterium | reverse complement strand
TATCTTTTGCAAATTACTGATATCGACCCCATTGTTTTAGACCTTCTTTTTGAAAGATTTCTAAATCCCGAGCGTGTGTCAATGCCCGATATTGATATGGACTTTTGCTACAATCGTCGTGACGAGATAATTGAGTATGTCAAGGAAAAGTACGGCAGTGACCACGTTTCGCAAATTGCAACCTTTGGTACGCTTGCGGCAAAGGCGGCAATACGTGATACGGGACGTGCCATGGGTATGAGTTATGCCGACGTTGATGCGGTGGCAACCAAGATACCTAGAATTCTCGGCATCACACTTGAGGATGCGCTTCTTGACCCCGATTTTAAGGCAAAATATGATGAAAGTGACGAAAATCGTCAGCTTATAGATACCGCTATGGCGCTTGAGGGAATGCCTCGAAACGTGAGCATCCACGCGGCAGGCATTGTAATTACGGACAAGCCGCTTTGCAATTACGTTCCGCTTGCACTCTCAAACGGTGCAGTAATCACCCAGTATGATATGGATGCGGTTGCAGGACTCGGACTCCTTAAATTTGACTTTTTGGCGCTCCGTTATTTGACGATTGTCAATGATGCGGCATTGCAAATAAAAGAGAGCGATCCCGACTTCGATATTGAAAAAATACCTCTCGATGACGCGGCAACCTACGAGCTTATTTCATCAGGAATGACCGAGGGCGTTTTCCAGCTTGAAAGTGCGGGAATGAGACAATTTTTGGCTCAAATGAAGCCAAAAACACTTGAGGATATCGTTATCGCGATATCTCTCTATCGACCCGGACCAATGGATTCAATACCGCACTATCTTGAGTGCCGTGAGAATCCATCGAAAATAGAATATCCCTTGCCGATTCTTGAGGACGTTTTGAAGAACACCTCGGGAGTTGTAGTATATCAGGAACAGGTAATGAGTATTTTCCGTATCGTTGCGGGATATACCTTTGGACACGCGGATATAGTTCGTCGCGCAATGTCCAAAAAGAAGCATGACGTGCTTTTGGCGGAGCGAGATGCGTTTATTTCGGGCGCAACCCAAAGAGGCGTTGACGGCAAAAAAGCCGAAAAGCTCTTTGATGATATGATAAGCTTTGCTAATTACGCATTTAATAAGAGCCACGCTGCCGCTTACTCCATAATTTCCTATAGAACTGCCTACCTCAAGGCGCATTATCCAAAGGAATATTTTGCGGCGCTTCTTACCTCGGTTCTTGGAAATATGCCCAAGATTGCGGAATATATTTCCGACTGTGCAAAGCTCGGCATTGGAGTTCTTCCGCCCGACGTCAATAAGAGCGAGATGTATTTCCACGTTAGTGAAAATAATATTCGTTTTGGACTTCTTGCGGTAAAGAACGTAGGACAAAACTTTGTTGCCAACCTCATTCGTGAGAGAAAGAGAAGGGCATTTTCGTCCTTCGATGACTTTGTTGATAGAATGAGCGACTATGATATAAACAAGCGAATGATTGAGTCCCTTATAAAGAGTGGAGCTCTTGACCGACTTGGCAAGAGACGTTCACAGCTCCTTGCAAGCTACGAGACCATAATAGATGGCGCAACGAGTAAAAAGGGAAGCAATATCGCAGGTCAGCTCGATTTCTTTTCTATGGCTGATGGACTTGCAACGGGACTTGAATTTAAGTATCCCGATATTCCCGAAATTGCACTTTCTATGCGTCTTGCACAGGAGAAGGAAGCGACGGGCCTTTACTTCTCGGGTCACCCGCTTGACTCCTATCGCGAGCATATCGATAGCATTTCGCACGAGGAGATAGTTTCGCTTTCAGCCGACTCGGCAGAGGGTGAGAGAAAAATAATAAATATCGTCGGTATAGTTACCGATTATACCGTAAAGACCACGCGAAACGGCGACAAAATGGCGTTTATTACGCTTGGCGACCGCTACGGTGAGATTGAATGTATTGCTTTTGCAAAGACTTATTCCAAGGTCTTGCATCTCATAAGAGAGGACGCGGCACTTCTCGTTTCGGGCACACTCCAAGTGCGTGATGAGGAGAGTGTAAAATTCATAGTTTCCTCAATCGAAGCATTGCAAAAGAACGGTGAATATCGTCCCACATCTCGCGAGATTAAAAGCGATAATTCGTCGGAGCAAAACAAGTCTCATAGCTTTGGTAAATCCCAGGGAGTGCCTAGCAAACTCTATTTAAGAGTCCCCTCACTCACTTCCGAAAAATTTGTCCGCGCCAAAAATCTCGTTGAGATTTTTGAGGGCTCGGTAAGTGTAATTTTCTATGATACCGAGGCGAAATCCTATAACCCTTCGGGGCTTGGCTTTGACGCGACGGATTATACCGTAGGAGAACTTAAAAAGCTCCTTGGCGATGACAATGTAGTTCTTAAATGAGTAATAAAAAATGACGGGCTTGCCCGTCATTTTTTATGTCTTAAATATTCAACTTTATAAAAATCCGCCATCTTTTTGGTCATTATCGCGGCATTGAATTCCTCGTGGAAGCGCCTCAGCGCCCCGAGTGAGCATTTTGCATAAAGCTCCTCGTCACGGTATAGGCGTATCAATGCCATTGCAAGAGCCTCGGCATTTCCTGCAGGGAAGATGAGGCCATTGACCGTGTTTTTTACCATATGTGTATTGCCCCCGTAGTCGCTGGCTACGGATGGAATACCTAAACTCATCCCTTCGGAAAGGGCAAGGCAAGAAGTTTCCGTTCCAATGGAACAGTTTACGTTGACGTCCGTGATGTTCAAAATGGGCGCAACGTCCTCGCAAAACCCTGAAAAATGAACTATATCGTCAATATCCAATTTGTGCGAAAGATGTTTCAAATAATTCTTTTGCGAGCCGTCACCAACTATAAAAAATCTAAAATTGGGATAGTGCTTTTTGCAAATTTGTGCAGCTTCCAAAAAGGTTTTGTGCCCCTTGCACTCTTCGAGCCGAGCGATTATGCTAATGATAAAATTGTTTTTTGTGAGTCCGTATCTTGAACTCAAATAATCTATTTCCTCGTGGCTCGTTATTCGTATTGGTTCGACTCCGTTAATTACTGTGGATATTTTTCTTTTATTGCAGCCCATATCAATAAGATTTTGCTTTGCACTGTCCGCAACGGCGATCATTGATGTTGAAAGCGAATTGCTGATAAGTCCCACTGCCATTCGCGAGAGAGGATTTTTATAAATTTTTGACAAGGGAAAATAACAGTGCCTCGTAAAAACTCGTGAGGGGATACCGAGTGTGGTTGCCGCAATTCGTGATGAAAGGGAGCCGTGCGAATGAACAATGTCGGGGTGCACTTCTTTTATTATTTTCATAGCTTCAAAAATTCCGGACACGCAAAAAGAGCAATCAGCACCGTGTTCAAGCTCAATAATTGTGCAGGGAAGAGAGGATAGCGGCTTTTTTAATTTGCTCCCCCTCGGCAAAGCAATCGAAATGGCGAATTCTTCGTCGCGCATATTTTTTATTTGAGAGCAAAGCAACCGACCCGCGCCGCCTACGTTTTTGTCGGTGATGAAATGTAGAATTTTTATCATTTTTTATAAGTCCTTTTTGATTATTATATGATAAAAAACTCGCTTTATACGGTCAAAAAAATTTCAAAATACTATTGCATTTTTTTGGAAATTATGGTATCATTTATATAGTAAGTTCGCCAAAGCGAACACTTTTTGACACTAAACTATTCGCTAAAGCGAACTTTTGAGGTAAAATATGAAATATATCACTGTAAAAGAAGCATCTGAAAAGTGGGGAGTAACACCTCGACGTGTGCAAATTCTTTGTAATCAAGGAAAGATCAAGGGCGCGTCAAAGTTTGGAAAATCATGGATGATTCCGATAGGCGCAATTCTTCCCAGCTCGGGAAAGGGAGCGGAGCCGCATCTCCCAATGCCAAAGAAGAGCCCATTTCTTGATATGACAACTTTATATAATAAAATCGGTGCTGCTGATGAGTGTGCGGAAATGCTCGTCAATAACCCCGAGGCATACGCGCTTTTCAAGGCGCAAATTGCATATCGTAGAGGCGAAATTGCACAGGTGTATAAGCACACTCGCTATTTTCTTGACTCCCACTCGGGTTTCTATGCAATTTTAGGCGCAGGAATGCTGCTTGCCAACGTTGCAATATGGAGTGGCGACGAGGAAATTTGGTACGAGGCAAAGCGCCACATTTGTGAAGCTCCGTCGCAAACGGAGCAGGAGAGAGATATTCTTTCCTTGACTCTTGCCATTGTTGATAGCTCAATTTACGATAATAAAGACTACCCCGAGTGGTTCCGCGAGGGCAATTTTGAGGTATTGCCACATGACTCCCACCCTGCGGCAAAGGTTTTCTACATAAAATATCTTTATATGGCGGCATTTGCTATTGCCTCGGGCCAAATAGATGTTGAAGGCGTGCAGGGCTTGGCTCTCATGAAGATGATTCCCAACACCATAGAGCCACTTATCACCCAAGCAACTGTTGACGGCACAATCATTCCCGAAATTTACCTTCGAATGTCCTGCGCAGTGGCTTATCACAATACGGGTTCAAGGGAAAAAGCAATAAAGCATATAGATAAGGCGATATCCCTTGCACTCCCCGATAAGCTATACGGTATTCTTGCTGAATATGTGCGCCATTTTGACGGGCTCCTTGAGGAGAGAATTGCCCTCCAAAATCCCGCGGCACTTACTCGAATTCAAGAATTAAGTGTGATTTACGCGCGCGGTTGGTCACGTATATCGGGTAAAATGCGCAATCGAAATATTGCCACCAACCTCTCCCAAAAGGAGCACGAGGTTGCCAAGCTATCCGCATTTGGATTCTCAGTTAAGGAGATTGCCGGAATGCTTTACGTTTCCGAATCCACCATCAAGCAAACCATCGCACGAATCATCAACAAAACCGGAATCCAGGATAAAAAAGAGTTTTCAAATATCATTTAGTGTGTCTTTTTTGTACTGAAAAAGGCAAAAAAATATGTCCAAAATACCGCCCGTTGGGGTGTGTACAAAGAAAAAATCATCTGCTATAATTTTCTCATCAGGAGAGTTATGGCAGATTTTTTTTATTTGCTGTAAACGAGAAAGGAGGGAACAGCATGAAAATGAAGGAGGGAGACCTCTATCGTATTTTAGAGATTGGTGGAGCAAGCTTTGAGATACGGTACGGCTATTATGAGGAAACGGACCGCGTTGGCAAATACAACGACCCGATACCGATATATCCGAACTTTTTAGCGAAGCCGCAATACAATAATGAAGGACACCCGTTCGTAACCGAGATGCAGGACGCCTGCACATATTACGATGGAAGCAAAACGCAGGACTTTTGCCGTGCTTGTTCCTACTTTCGAGGTGATGATGATTTAATAGGTATTTGTACCTGTCCAAAAATGAAAAAAAATATCATTAGTAAAGGAGAAAACTTATGAAATACGCAATCGGATTTTTGATTTTCGCAGGAGCATTCTTTTTAGCACTTTCTTCACTTTTACATTTTGGACTTTCCGCCACGGCGGTATTCTTACTTTTGGTTTAATTTTTTGCTTGATATAAGGGAGACAAAATAATGAAACAAAATTGATTTTAATTTTTTGTTAGTGCTTGCTTTAACCGCTACTGTTGGTATGCAAGCATTTGCAAGTGATGGATACACGCTTGCAGTGGGAGAGAATACGGTATGTATCTCCATTGACGTATACTATGCCTTTACTCCCGAAGAGAGCGGAATGTACATGTTCACTTCTGAAAGCAGCGATAC
>JAZRHW010000187.1:0-2402 GCA_045644965.1 Eubacteriales bacterium | reverse complement strand
AAATTCCGCAAATTGCGATAGTTGGCTACACAAACGCGGGCAAGTCCACGCTTCTCAATACGTTGACTGACGCAGGTATTCTTGCGGAAAATAAGCTTTTCGCAACACTTGACCCGACAACAAGAAAATTAAAATTGCCCTGCGGTGAGTCCGTTTTGCTTACGGATACCGTTGGATTTATCAGAAAATTGCCACATCACCTTGTTAAAGCGTTTAAATCCACACTTGACGAGGCTGTATACGCGGATATTCTCATGATAGTGATTGACGCGCATGATGATGAGGCAAGAGCGCAGCTCGACGTGACCGAGAGCTTGCTTGCCGAGCTTGGCGCGGCAGGAAAGCCCACTATCTACGTTTATAATAAGTGCGATCTCGGAATTTCTTCCGAGCTTCCTTCCTATATTGCAAACAATGAAGACCCCAACCGTGTAGTTTGTGCGATCTCGGCAAAGAGCGGAGAGGGAGTTGATACTCTTCTTGAGAAGATCGAAACGATCATTCACGCAGGCAAGAGCCGTGTTACCTTCGTAATTCCCAATTCCGAACAGGCAGCGCTCAATATTCTCTATAAAAACGCAACCGTTGAGAGTGTTGATTACGGCTATGAGGGAGTAACCGTTGTTGCAACCGTAGACCAAAAGGTTCGCGGAATGCTTAAAAAGTATGATATTAACAAACCTCAAGAGGTTGAGGAGTTTTAAGACTATTATATAAATTCTTGAAAGGAGCGAAAACTATGTCCGAGAACAATTCAAAAGTTTATATAACCGTTCGCGGCTACGGTGAGGCTCGTTTTGAGGAAAAAAAGTCCGTTTTTATCGGTTATTGTGAGCACGTTACAAGCGAGGAAGAGGCACTTTCCTTTGTGAAAAGGATAAAGGAAAAGCATCGCGATGCAACGCATAATTGCTATGGATACACTATGAAGGGTGGCATTTCGTGCCGATATTCCGACGACGGTGAGCCGCAGGGAACTGCGGGCAAGCCCATTCTCGACGTGCTACAAAAAAGCGGAGTTGATGACGTGTGCGTAGTGGTTACACGTTATTTTGGCGGTACGTTGCTTGGCACGGGCGGGCTGGTTCACGCATACTCACAGGGCGCAAAGGTTGCGCTTGAGGCGGCTGGTATTGCTCAGTTTGAAAATTATGTTGTGTTTGAGATTGTATGTTCCTATTCCGACCACCAAAGGATTAGCTTTGAGCTTGAAAAGCTTGACGCGATAGTTGACCTTACCGATTATTCGGATTGTGTCAAGGTGATTTTCGCCGTAAAAGAGGCTCTTGCTGAAGGAATTGAAAGAAAAATAACCGAAATAAGCGCGGGAAAAAGTGCCGCAAAGCGTATTTGTGAGCGATTTGACGCGAAATAAGTGAAAAAACGAAAAAATTGAATAAAAAACGAAAAAAACTCAAAAATAAAAAAGTATTTTTGAGTTTTTCTTCGTATATTAATAATTGTTAGCAAAATAAATGGATTATAGGCGCTTTTTGTATAGCGCAAACTACTGACGGCAAGGGGGTGTAGATCATGATGATACCGAGAGAAATAATTGAAGAGATAATTAATAGAACTGACATAAGCGATCTTATCGGCTCATACGTCACCTTAAAGCGCGCGGGCTCTAATATGAACGGGCTTTGTCCCTTCCATAGTGAGAAAACGCCGTCATTCACCGTCTTTACACGCAGTAATAGCTTCTACTGCTTCGGTTGCGGAGCGGGTGGAGATGCCATCACCTTTGCTATGAGGGCGGAAAATCTTGATTATCCCTCCGCGGTGGAATTTTTGGCAAGTCGCGCGGGAATAACCATTCCGCAGGATAAAAATGAACTTGCGAATATGGGAATGAGCCGCAAGCGTGTTTATGAAATGAATCTTGCCGCGGCAAAATTCTTTAGAGATAATTTGTTTGACAAAAACGTTGGTGGCGACGCGCTCAATTATTTTGTGGGACAAAGAAAACTCAGTATGGCAACCGTTAAGAGATTCGGACTTGGCTATGCGCCTAATAATTTTTGGGCACTGACCAATCATATGAGATCGCTTGGTTTTACTGAGCAGGAGCTTATTGACGGTTTCCTTTGCGGAAGAAGCCAAAAATCAGGCAAGCTTTATGACTACTTTAGAAATAGAGTAATTTTCCCGATTATTGACGTAACGGGTAATATTATTGCTTTTGGCGGACGCGTTATGGACGATTCCAAGCCAAAGTATCTTAATACGAGTGATACACCCGGATTTAAGAAGAGCAAAAATCTTTTTGCTCTCAATTATGCTAAAAATCACTGCTCCGAGCAGATCATTCTTTGTGAAGGCTATATGGACGTTATCGCGCTCCACGCGGCGGGATTTGAAAACGCCGTTGCCACACTCGGTACTGCGCTTACGCAGGAGCA
>JAZRHW010000186.1:0-6273 GCA_045644965.1 Eubacteriales bacterium | reverse complement strand
TAAAGATACGAACAGTTCTCTCCTTGTTGTCGGAAAGGAGCTTAACAAGCTCGTTAACTGTCTTAACCGGAAGAATGAACGCATTTCTATATGTTCCTGTGTATTCCTGCTCAGTGGTGTATTCGATCTTTCTATCGCATTTAGCGAGCTTGAAGTTGTCGCAGGAAACCATTGTGAGCTGATCATTAACCATCTTAACAAAAGTACCGTTAAGAATGTTTCTCTGATCGTTCACACCCATTGCGTACATGGTCTGGCTGAACATCTCCTTAAGGTCGCTTTGCTTAACGAAGAAAGCATCGTTGGATGTGAGCTTGGGAAGTGTGGGGAAATCCGAGCCTGAAAGCGCATTCATCTTGTGGCTGGATTTACCGCTGATTACGTTTGCAACGTTTCTATCGTCAACCGTGAGCTCGATCTCGTCCGAAGGCATTACTCGGAGAGTTTGGTTGAGCTTGGTCGCATTGATAATGTAGGATCCCTCTTCGAGTACCTCTGCGTGAGTTGTGTATCTCATGCCCTTCTCAAGGTCGAAGGTTGTGAGAACTACTTCGTCGGGGAATTTAGCTTCAATGAGAATACCCTCAGCAGCAGGTACAGTTACCTTTGTTGACACACAACACATAAGAGGTGCCATCGCCGCTGCAAATTCGTGTCTGTTGAATCTAATTTTCATTTTTTTATCTCCATTCTTGTTGGTAGTTAGTAGTTAGTTTGGTACGATTGTTCTTTTTCGAGAAAAAGAACCAAAAAGCTTTTTTACCGATTGGGTTTGCGCTGATTTTTCGTAAATTTTCGATAAATTGCGAGCAATTTATCGGTACGAACAAACAAATGCCCTTACGAAAATAAATTTTCGACGGTCATTTCTTTATTCGCACTACGAAAATCAAAACTGCGTTTCGATTTTCTAAAATTTACTTTGCCAATCTCAACGCACACAGTTCGTAGTGCAAATTAAGAAATCATAATTTACAATATTGCGAGAACCGCGAAGCTGAATAAAAGTTTTTTGCCTACTTTTTTTCAAAAAAGTAGGTGCCTGCTTTTTTAAAAAGCGGAAAAAAGTAGGTTATGTATTTGGTGAAACTTCTTTGATAATTTCTTTAATCTCGAAATCGAGAGCCGCGTCGGTAATGAGCTTGCGCTCAATAGTTTCTATTGAACTGATGATGGTTGAGTGATCGCGATTAAATATCTTAGCGATATTGGGAAGCGACATCTCGGTAACCTCACGAATGATATACACGGTGATGTGGCGCGCGTAGGCGATCTCTTTATTTCTCTTTGCGGAGATGAGATCTTCCTTTTTGATGCCGTATTTTTGGTAAACCGAGGAGAAAATCTTCTCAACGGTAACGCTTGTAGGCTCAGCTCCGCCGAGGAGCTCGGCAATGCAACCGCGAGCGAGGTCCATATCAATCTTCTCACCGGAGAGGAAAACTCTCGCACCGAGCTTTTTGATAGCGCCCTCAATTTGACGGATGTTGGAACGAAGGTTCTCCGCAAGGAAGGTAAGCACGTCCTCGGGAAGATCAACGCCAACCTGCTCCGCCTTTTTCTTAATGATTGCAACACGAAGTTCAAGGTCGGGTGACTGAATGTCCGCGATAAGTCCCCACTCAAAGCGAGTTTTAAGTCTATCCTCGAGAGTCTTGATCTCACGGGGCTGACGGTCACTGGTCAAGATGATCTGCTTTCTACCCTCGTAGAGCGCGTTGAACGTGTGGAAGAACTCTTCCTGTGTTGACACCTTGCCACCAATGAACTGAATATCGTCAATGAGAAGTACGTCGCAGTCGCGGTACTTTTCACGGAACTCGGGCATTGCCTGACGGGAAAGACAGTCAATCATTTGGTTGGTGAAATCCTCACCCTTTATGTAAATAACCTTTACATTGGGATTTTGCTCGCGAAGGTAGTTTGTAATCGCGTAAAGCAAGTGTGTTTTACCGATTCCGCTGGGGCCGTAAATGAAAAGCGGATTGTAGTTTTTAGCGGGCATCTTGGCAACCGCCACGCAAGCTGCGTGAGCGAACTTGTTGGAAGAGCCAACGATAAAGTTGTCAAATGTGTATTCAAAATTGAATGGGGGCATTGTAGAGCCGAGAACGTGAGCACCCGCGTCCTTCTTTTCTTCTTTCGCCTTTTCCTGCTCGCGCTTCCAGGTGGGATCGCCGAGGGATACGCGCTCCATAATGCTCTTGATAGCTTCTTCTTGATTTATGGGAGTACCCGAGAATACGAGATTGACCACAACGTCAAAGCCAAGTTCCTCTGAAAAGCGGCGCGAAAGCTCGCCAACGTATTTTTCAGTAAGTGTTTTGAACTTGAGCTCGCTCTTGATTTCCATGGTGATAACACCGTCGCAGTAGTCAGTTACCACGAGATCACCAAACCAAAGCTCACGGGTTGAAGTGGACATCGTACTGCTGAATGACTCGTAAACAATGTTCCAAACGAGTTTTATTTCTTCCAAATATGCACTGTTTGCCACGTTTAAAATTCCTTTCGTTATAAGTCCTCGCACGCGCGCACACACGCGTGCTAAATTAATTAAATTAATATTATATAAATATACAGTATTATTATACCATACAATAACCGTATTTACAAAATAATATCAAAAATTTACATTTTGTTTACATTTGTTCGCTTTTTGAAAAAAGCTTGGCAAAAACTTTAACCGAGCTTCGCGGTTCTCGCAATTTAGTCTTGTGTGGTTTTTTAGTTTGTGTCACGAACTAAGTGCATTGTATCGTAGGGGTACACCGTGTGCGTCCGCAAAAAAAGTAAGAGGACCTCTTTCGAGGTCCTCTTAAATTATCAATTAAATTACTTCTTGCTCTCGTCGAGGTAGATAACAACCTTACGATTGGACTCGGAGCCGATGGAGTTAGTATTAACACCTGCAAAGGACTGAAGCTCTGCGTGAATAATACGGCGCTCGTAGGGGTTCATGGGCTCGAGCATAACGCTTCTCTTGTACTTAACAACTCTATGAGCCATACGTCTTGCGAGTGCTCGGAGAGTATCCTCTCTCTTTGCTCTATAGGACTCAATATCAACGGAAATCTTGGGTGTGGGAGCCTTCTTATTTTCGGTTCTGTTAGCCGCAAGATTTGTGAGGTGCTGGAAGGAGTCGAGTGTCTCACCGTGATGACCGATAAGTACGCCTGCCTCAGCGCCGAGGACGTCGATCTTCTTGCCGAGCTCAGTGTCGGAAACGATAACGTCAGCTGTAATGTTCATATTTTTAAGTGTTGTCTTAACGAATTCAACTGCGAGATCAATTGCAGTGGGAGCGTAGCTTACCTGAAGCTTTGCGGGAGCGGCACCAATGCCGAAAAGTCCCTTCTTAGGCTCTTCAAGAACTGTATATTCAAGATCCTCAACACTCGCGCCAAGCTCGTTAGCGGCAACGAGGAGAGCATCCTCAACCGTTTTACCGGTTACGATAGTTTCTTTTCTCATTTTATTTATTCTCTTTCTTAATGTGTGGATTATTTTATGAATGTGATATACTCTTCCTCATCGTCGTCGATGTGGTGGAGTGAACGAGGTTTTTCTCTGTTGGGATCAAGATTTGCCTGTGCGTTCTTGCGCTTTCTCTGGGGAACTTTTGCATACATTTCCTTCTCGGCCTGCTTGTAGTCCTCTTCAGTGAAGCGAGGAAGGGGCATAACCTTGCTCATAATGAACTGCTTGATAGTGGAAAGAATGCTTCTGAATACCCAGTAGATACCAACCGCACCGGGAACAGCAAAGCTGAACATTGTGGACACAACGGGCATATAGAACTCCATAACCTTTGTGGAGCAACCTGCGCCGGGTGCCTGCTCGTTAGTTGTTGCCTGATAAGTGAACTTCTTTGAAATCTTCATTGTGAAGAAGTAGATCACGAATGTGAGTGCGGGAACGATAAGGAGCCACTGATTGTTCTCGAAACTGGGTGTGTAACCGAAGTTAACAGGGCCAATGCTGAACGTAGGAATTGTTCCAAAGCCATTAAGAGTTTCAAGAACCTTTGCACCCTCAGTGATCATCGGGAAATTAGCGATTCCCGAGAAATCGTGGTTTTTGATAAGAGAAAGAATCTCAATTGTGCCGTTAGTAGAATTAAGAGTCATACCGAGACCGCCCGCAGCAGTGCTTGCTGTGAAGAACGTCTTGAGTGCCGCGCCAAAGCTTGCGGTAGAACCGAGAACGTACTGAATGGGGTCGATAACGATATTATAAAGGAGCATAATGATGGGAAGCTGAATGAGCATGGGGAGACAACCACTCATGGGGTTGAAGTTTTCTCTTTCGTAGAGAGCCTGAATCTCCTCGTTCACCTTCATTTGAGTTGCCTGGTCATTTCTGCCCTTGTAGTGATTTCTAATAGCCATTTCCTTCGGACGAAGGTTTGCCTGCTTGATGCTGTTCTTTTGCTGCTTAACGGAGAGAGGAATCATACAAAGCTCAACCAAGATGGCAAAGATGCATATACCGAAAAGGTAGTTGCCAAAGCCAACTGTGTTTGTGATCCAACCAAGTGCTGTACCGATCCAAAAACGGAGTGTTTCAAAAAGGTCTCTCTGATCGTCAAAGGTAACGGTGATCTTCATCGCGTTAACGATGGATTCAACGTCCTTTGCGTTGAGAGTTGTGTAGGTAAGTGTTTTGTTTGTGTCGTAGTTTTCAAGAACCTTTTTAGCCGCCTCAACGTTGATGGGCTTTACTTCGGAGTAATCGGAGAGATTCTTGTCCGCACCGAGAACGTCATAGCCGCGGTAAGCCGCAACGAAATCGTTCCACGCGCTGGGATTGTTTCTTACAAACGTACCGATAGCGCTGAGCTGATCGGATGTAAGGGAGCTTCCTTCAGGTGCTGTAACAGTAACCTTGATGGACTGTTGGTTGTTTCCGCAGGATGAGAGCACCGTGCAGAGAGCAACGAGAACAACGAGAAGGAGAAAAATTTTAGACGTAAAAATCTTTTTCATTTTCGATTTTAGTTTTAATTAACCGAAACGGTTAATTCCCTTTCGTTTTTAATGGGTTGTGTGCTATCTGATTATGTACCGAATAGCACTTCGGTAAACCGCGAAAAATGTTCAATAGCGAACTGCGGTGTCATTTTTGTTCTTTCTTTTTCTTGGGTACGGGATCGTATCCGCCCGCGCAATATGGATTGCAGCGGAGAATTCGCCACGCCGTGAGACCGATTCCTATAAAAGCTCCCCATTCCGAAATCGCTTCGATTGCGTACTGCGAGCAGGTGGGACGGAATCTGCAGGTGGGTTGTCCCTTGAGTTTTGAAAGATGCTTTTGGTAAAAGCGAACTAGTTTTATGCAGAGCGTTTTCATTCGTTCTCTGCCTCAGTTTTGTTGACGTTCTTGTACATTTTGAGCTTTTGGAACGCGGAGATAAGCTCCTCGCCAATCACCTTGCTGTTCACCTCGTGCGCGCCAACTCTCGCCGCTATGACGATTAAGTTGCCCGTTCTAAGCTCACCGTAAGCTCTCGCATCACTGAGTCCTGCGCGAATAATGCGCTTAACTCGGTTGCGCTGTACTGCGCCACCAATTTTCTTTGAAACCGAAAGGCCTACTCTGTTGATGTACTTCTTTTCGGGGTTCATAAGCATTTGCTTTTTTGCACCCCAGTCGCGCAAGACGTAAACGCTGACGTGCTTTTGGTTTGCGCGCTCACCGTTTCGGTATGCCTTTTGATAAAGATGATTTTCTCTTATCGCAATATCCTTCATCTTGCTCCTTGCCTTTCGTTCCTGTTTTGTGTGTCTTTTGCGCTGAAAAATTAAACTTCCGTTTTAGTAGTTAGTTTGATACGATTGTTCTTTTTCGAGAAAAAGAACCAAAAAGCTTTTTGTCGCTTGGGTTTGTACTGACTCCGCGTAAATTTTCGATAAATTGCAAACAATTTATCGGTTTGCCCAACAAAATCCTCTTGTAAAAACAAGTTTTTACCGAGTATTTTATTGTGCAAACAACGAAAACCAAAACTACGTTTTGCTTTTCTAAAATTTACTTTGTTTAAGTGCGGACGTAGGATTTGTTGAATAAAATTTGTTAAATGAGCCTTATAGCTCCAATAATTTCCAACTGCACCCTACAAAAAAACCGATCACGCTTGGGGACAAACCACTTGGTCATCGGTACATTTTTGGGGAATTATTATCCCTCAAAAGATTAATAAGTCAATCTTTTTCTGCCTTTAGCGCGTCTTCTCTTAAGAACGTTTCTGCCGTCAGCAGTTCTCATTCTCTT
>JAZRHW010000185.1:0-2026 GCA_045644965.1 Eubacteriales bacterium | reverse complement strand
CGCCAATAATGAGCGTCTTTTTAAGTACGTCAAAATTGTCTTTAACTGCAAAAATCTCGTCAAGAACCGCTACGTTTTCTCTGTAATCTTGAGATAGCTTTTTCATAGCAAAACCTTTCATAATTAATATGATTAGTATTGCCACAAATCCATATAAAATACTAAAACCACCCATTTTAATGGGTGGTTTTATGTTTTATTTTTTCATTTGTTTTTGCTTTCTAAGCTCTCTATCTCTATCGCGATAGAATTTTGAACGTTTTTTCTTGATATAAGTGGAGTGAATAGCCAAGCCAAGCACGCCTGCCACTATTGCGCCACTTGTGATATGAATCCAAAGTTCAGTGGAGTTTTCGGTTTTGAGGGACTCCCAAAGAGCCGTAACGTGCGCCTGAATATCTATGCTTTCGTCCTTATAATAGTTCTCGTAAGCAGGATTGAAGGGATAATTCACGTTTGCCTCGTCCTTGGTTTTGCCGTAAAGAATTTCCCACGCGTCGATATTATCGGTGCTGTAGTTGTAATCGAGCATTTCTTGATAATATTCGCTTTCAACAACCTCGCGGTTAGGAGAAGCATATCCGATATAGAGTGCGTTGGCGGTAGCCGCCTCAACGCCTATCATATAGTTGATATATTCGTGAGCGAGATCGGGATTCTTGGAGGTCTTAGGAATACAAAAAGCATCTACAAAGTAGTTTGTACCCTCACTGGGATAATAGAAGCGAAGATCTTCGTTATCCGCAGCCATTGTCAAAAAGTCGCCTGCAAAGTAGGGAGCAATATATGCCGACGCACCCTTCATTTTATTGAAGATCTCGTCATTTACGTATCCTTGAAGTATGGGCTTTTGCTTTTTCAATTCATCGAGTGCTTTTTCCCAAACAGCAGGATCGTGGGAGTTGATGTCAAGTCCCTCCTTGAACATAGCTGTTGCAAAAGCATCTCTTGGGTTATTGAACTGAAGAATCTTGCCTGCAAATTTATCGTTCCAAAGAAGTCCCCAGCCCCAATTATTTTCATCTATGTCAGCATCCTTTACAAATTCCGAGTTATAAATGATGCCGAGCATACCGTAAGTATAGGGAACACTGTATTTGTTGTCGGGATCGTAGTAAAGATTCTTGAAGTCATCACTGATATTGCCGTAATTGGTGAGCTTTGAGTAATCAAGCTGAAGGAGCATATCGTTTTCGATCATCTTCTGAATCATATAGTCAGAGGGAATAACGATATCGTAGGATACTGCGCTGTTTGTGAGCTTCGCGTACATATCCTCGTTTGTTGCATAGGTAGAATAATTGACCTTAACGGTTACGCCATATTTTTCCTTGTAGTATTCTTCAAAACCTGCGTTAACGTCAAAGAGTCCGCATTCCTCGTCGTCCTCGTCGGAAATGTATTCACCCCAGTTGTAGACGTTGAGGGTGATTGTCTTGTCCGATGCTAAGTTGCTTTCATCACTTTCTCCGCAAGAGCAAAGAAGGAGAGCAAGAACTGTCAAAAGAAGGGCTAAAAGTTTAATTTTCATGCCTTTTTACCCCCTTTCTTCTTGCGCTTGTCCGTGTTCTTGAAGTTTTTCAAATTGGAAAGAATGAGAAGTGTAAATACCGTTACGATAATGAGCGTTGAGAGCGCGTACATATCGGGCTTTACGGTCTTTTTCGTCATTGAATAAATCAAAAGAGGAAGCGTTTGGAAGTTTGACGGGCTTACGAAATATGAGATTACGAAGTCGTCAAGTGAAAGAGTAAATGCCATTACTGCGCCGGAAATTACACCGGGCATAATGTTGGGAAGCTTTACCTTAAAGAATGCTTCTGCAGGTGTGCAACCGAGGTCGAGCGCCGCTTCAGTAAGTGAGTTACCGAGCTCACTGATGCGAGGAAGCACGTTTAAAATTACGTAGGGAAGGCAGAATGTTGTATGCGCGATAAGCATTGCAAAAAATCCAATATCGTCATAGTCTGCGATCTTGAAAAGTCCCACAACTGCCGCGAAGAAGAGCATGAATGAAACACCTGTT
>JAZRHW010000184.1:0-4737 GCA_045644965.1 Eubacteriales bacterium | reverse complement strand
CGTCGCACGGGGATTTTTGCAAGCTCGCTCACAAGAGCCGTTACCATAGTAACGCCTGCGCTGGGGCCATCCTTGGGCACAGCTCCCTCGGGCGCATGAATGTGAATATCCTTTGTCTTATAGAAATCCGCGGGAATTCCGTATTCACTTGCAATGGAGCGAACATAGCTGATAGCTATTTGTGCGCTCTCCTTCATAACCTCACCGAGTGAACCCGTGAGTTCAATTTTACCCGTTCCCTCAAGAGCGGCAACCTCAATTTTGAGCATATCTCCGCCAAGCTCGGTGTATGCGAGTCCGTTAACCGTACCGATTTCGTTATATTCCTCAATCGTTTCGGGAGTGAATTTTTTCTCGCCGAGATATTTGGAAATATTTTCGGAATTAACAGTTACGGATTTTACGTTATCGTTAATAATTTCATGCGCTGCTTTTCTGCAAAGAGAAGCAATAGTGCGCTCAAGATTACGCACACCTGCCTCGCGGGTATAGTAATCAATCATATCCTCAATTGCGCTATCGGCAATTTTAAGAGTGCGCTTGTTGAGGCCGTGGCGCTTAAGCTGCTTAGCAATAAGATGATTTTTTGCAATACTCATCTTCTCGCGCTTCGTATATGTCTTAATCTCGATAATTTCCATTCGGTCGATTAGAGGACGGGGAATGGTATCGAGAGTATTTGCGGTTGCAATAAAGAAGCAGTTGGAAAGGTCAAAGGGAAGCTCTACAAAATGGTCGCGGAATGCTTTATTTTGCTCTCCGTCAAGAACTTCAAGAAGCGCGGAAGTGGGATCACCGTGCGCATCGCGAGTGAGCTTATCGATCTCGTCGAGAAGGACAAGGGGATTGTTAACCTTTGCTTCTATGAGTGCATTTATAACTCTACCGGGCATTGCACCAACGTAGGTCTTTCTATGACCGCGGATGTCCGCTTCATCTCTAACACCGCCAAGGGAAACACGCACATATTTGCGTTTCATAGCGGTTGCTATGGATGCTGCAATCGAGGTTTTACCAACACCGGGAGGGCCAACAAGACAAATAATTTGATTTCTAAGCTCGGGATTGAGTTCCTTTACCGCCAAGAATTCAAGAACGCGCTTTTTTACATCCTCAAGACCGTCATGGTCGCGCTCAAGGATCTTTGAAGCCGCCTTAATATCCGTTCTGTCCTTGGTGGAATTATTCCACGGAATATCGAGAATTGTTTCAAAATAAGTTCTCATAACCGAAAGCTCAGCCGAACCGAAGGGAAGGCGAGCGGTACGTTCCGCTTCCTTGATGAGCTTCTTTTCAATTTCTTTGGGGAATTTCGCCTCAAGAATTCTTTCCATATATTCATCAGTTTCTCCTGTGTCGCCAAGCTCTTCCTTGATAACTCTGAGCTGCTCACGAAGGTAAAATTCCTTTTGATTGCGGTTGAGACGTGCACGAACCTCTTTGTGTATTGCGCTTTCACATTCAAGAAGAGCAGTTTCCTCGTCAATGAGGAATATGAGCTTTTCAAGTCGCTCGATAGGTTCAAAGCAAGCAAGGATTTCCTGCTTGTCGGTGTGACGAACAAGTATATGAGATGCAATGAAATCGGCAAGAGCATCGGGCGCTTGGATAGTTTTAATGGTAGCCAAAACTTCTTTTGATGATGCGGGCAAAAAGCCTGACATCTTTTCGACAGCGGCAAGTGCCTCGCGAGTGAGTGCCTCGACACGAAGTGTGTCGGGATCAGTTAAAGTTAATTCCTTCAATATAACGTCGGCAACACGGTAGTTTGCAAAATTGTGATATTCTTCAGCAATGCCGCGGGCAACACCTTCAGCAATAACACGAAGCTTGCCCTCGGGAGTTTTGATCGATTGCTTTATTTTTGCAAGTGTACCAACGGTAAAGATTTTTGAAAAATCTACGGGATCGTTGGATATCTCCTTTCTTGACACAATGAAAATTAAGGAGTTGAGGTTGTTAGCAGCTTCTATTGCCGCAACATTTTGCTTGTCGGAAAGCTCAAAATTTAAGGTTATCGCAGGGAAAGCGACAGTGCCGTTGAGCACAACAAGCGGTATAGTAAGTTTTTCGAGTTTTTCTATGTAATGAGCCATAAGCCCTCCTGTTTCTATAAATGGGCACAATTCGCCTAATTATAGTTATTATATCATAAATAATTAATTATTTCCATACCTTTTTGAAAATAAATACCGCTTTTTTGTTGAAAAAATATTAATTATCGCAAATATCTTTTCACAAATGAAATTTTCGTTGACAAAACGGCTTTTTGCGTATATAATGGAAAGGTAATGGGGAACACTTTTTTGTTCCCAAATAATATTAAGGACGGTAAAAAAATGAGCTTTATTAATGATAATTTTATGCTCAAGAGCGAAGTTGCCAAGAAGCTTTACGCTACAGTAAAGGATCTTCCTATTATTGACTACCACTGCCATCTTTCACCCAAGATGATAGCGGAGGACTACAAATTTAGAAATGCATATGATCTCTTCCTTGGCGGCGACCACTATAAGTGGCGTCAAATGAGAACCAACGGAATTGATGAGGAATATATTACTGGAAATGCTGACGAATATGAAAAATTCAAAGCATTTGCAAGAACTGTACCGTATCTTATCGGTAACCCCCTCTACCACTGGACACATCTTGAACTCAAGAGATACTTTGATATTGATGAAACTCTCAATGAAGAAAGCTGCGAGAGAATTTGGAATAGAATTAACGAGTGCCTTGCTAAGGACGAATATAGCGCAAAGAATCTTATAAGAAGATCCAATGTTGCCATTGTTTGTACAACCGACGATCCCCTTGATACACTTGAATATCACGAGCAGCTCAAGGATTTCGAAACAAAGGTGCTTCCCACATTCCGTCCCGATAAGCTTGTTGACATCAATAAAGATACATTTATTCCTTACATTGAGCAGACAGGCGTAAAATCTTATGCTGAGCTTGTTGAGTGGACAAAGGGAAGAATTCAGTACTTCCACGATCACGGTTGCCGTCTTTCCGACCACGCACTTGAATACGTGCCTTACGGTGAGGGTGATGCTGAAGCTGCTTTCAATAAGAGAATGGCTGGCGAGACTCTCACAAGTGAAGAAATTGACTCCTTCAAGACTGCAATGATGACCGTATGTGCCGGGGAATACACACGTCTTGATTGGGCTATGCAGGTTCACATTGGCGCACTTCGTAATAACAATAGAAAGATGTTCGAAAAGCTCGGTGCGGACGTTGGATTTGACTCCATTAATGACCTTTGCATCGCTGAAAAGCTTTCCGCATTTATGAATTCACTTGAGTACCGTGACTCTCTTCCCAAGACAATTCTTTACACACTTAACCCCAAGGATAACTACGTTCTCGGCACTATGCTCGGCAACTTCCAAAGAGGCCCCGTTGCAGGTAGAATTCAGTTTGGCTCGGGCTGGTGGTTTAACGATCAGAGAGACGGTATGGAGGGACAAATGCAGGCGCTTTCCAACCTTGGTATGATAGCAAGATTTGTTGGTATGCTTACCGATAGCCGTTCCTTCGTTTCCTACACAAGACACGAGTATTTCAGAAGAATACTTTGCAACCTTATTGGTAAATGGGTTGATGAGGGTGAGTATCCCGAGGATATGGAAAGACTCACTGAAATCGTTCAGGGAATCAGCTATTATAACGCATTGAGATACTTTAATTTTTAATCGAATATAGCGGCGGTGCAGGGCACCGCCGTTTTTTCATCAATATAGACAATTTTTGGTATATATATTTGTACAAAAGCGAATTACTTTTGTAATTGACATATTTATACAGTAATGGTATAATTATTATGTATGATGTATAATTATACAAAAATGCTTTTTCTTGGAGGTTAAAAATGAAAGGCGTATTAATTGGACTCACTATATTTTTAGGAGTTGTATTAGTGTCCCTTGTAGGATTTTTGATTTGGGGACATATTTATGGTGAAAATTATGTTTATGATGCACCTGAACATATTGAATTGACACCCAACTCACACGGTACTATAACAGCACACGGAAAGGGACTTTACGACGCAGAAGGCAACCGCTTTGACATTAAGGGTATCAACTATGGTAACCTTTTTATTGCCGAAGGCTGGATGACTGTTAACTCCGTTGGCGCATTGATGGAAAATGAGAACACCTATGCATCCAACGCACTTAACAATGAGAAGAACGTTGTAACGGAGTATGAGGAAATCTTCCAAGAAGAAATGGACAAGATTTTTGCCAATAGATTTACTGATGAGGAAATCAAGGCACTCAATGATGCATATTTCTATTCTTATTGCACTGAAGAGGACTTTGCATTTATTAGCAGTATAGGTCTTAACACTATCCGTGTTCCCATGTACTACCGCAACTTCCTTTCAACCCACGATAGATATCGTCTTAGCGATGAAGAGCTTTGCGCTATGAATTTTGAGGACATCGAGCTTGATTTTGAAAAGCTTGATATTTTCCTCAGCTACGCTAAGAAATACGATCTCAAGGTTATTATTGATATGCACGGTGTAATGGGTGGTCAAAGCGGATTTGAGCATTGCGGAACACGCGATATAGACTTCTGGGACAATGAAGATTATCAGGAATTTATGTGTAATCTTTGGGCTGCAATCGCTGAGCATTATTACGATAGCGAATACTCCGCAACGATTCTCGCATACGACCTTGCTAACGAACCCACTAACAGAAATGAGATCGGCACAGGTCCTAA
>JAZRHW010000183.1:0-4239 GCA_045644965.1 Eubacteriales bacterium | reverse complement strand
GCAGTACCCTGCACCCATATTCCTGCATCGAGGTGTTTTCCCCCGATTATAAAAAATGGTGGAAACAATAGGGCTCGAACCTATGACCCTCTGCTTGTAAGGCAGATGCTCTCCCAACTGAGCTATGCTTCCATATGCCGTCAATATCTCAACGACTTGCTTATTATAGCACAAGGTCAAATTATTGTCAAGCATTTTTAAAAACTTTTTTGAATTTTTTTACAAAAAAATGACAGCCACCGCAGGGGCGGTGGCTGTAAAGCTTTAATATGGATATTTTTCCGTAGTTGAACCATTCTCAAAAGGGATTTCCAAAACTATTTTGGACACGACATCCGCATATTTTTCGTAGAAAGCATCGGAGACTTTGTCATCCACATCAATGAGCATCATTGACGTAACGAACAAAACGCAGGGATAAGCAAATCTATCTGAAAGCGGAAAATCCTCTTCAACGTCGAGGTAGAAGGATGAGAATTCACCCTGCTCCTTCAGTCCCTTAACTTTTCTATACTGCTTGTCAAGGGTTGAGAGATTACCGCACACAACACCGAGCGCAAAGGGGAATTTGTTCTCAAGTTCCCCCTCTATTTCAAGGATAACATCCTTTTCGTCAACTCGTTCAATACTTTCCTTGACGGTTTCAACACCGGACGAGGTTTCGCTACTGGATGTAACGTGAGTTTCGGTGTATGGCTCTGCGATACGGGCCACAGAATCATCTTTTTCGAGATCCGTCGAGCCTGAAATTGTTTTGCTCTTTACGCTCACCGTATCATAGCTATCCAAAACAGTTTTTTTGATATTAAGTAATACGGCATGAAAAATATCCGCGCAGGTGATCTTGCTCATCATAATTAAGAAGCAATTTTAACGCTGAGAACCATAAATTCTTCGGGATAAACAACCTTTGCGCCGTAGAGATGAAGACCCTTAACCGCGTCAGCAAAGCGCTTTTCGGGGCGATAAGCCTCAACCTCGGAGATCTGCTCTGCAAAAGTAACAGCTCTCTTGGTTCTAAAGAGGCACTGATGGTAATCGTTGTCGTCAACAACTACGTTGTTAGAAACGTAGACCTTGCAACCGGCAATTTTGCCAATAAGACCTGCCTCAAGCGCTTCAGTATTGTCACTGCCCATATCGATTTTTGCCTTGAGAATCAAAGCTGCAATTTCGGGCGTAACCTCAAGCACGATATCGTTGGAGTCCAAAACACCCGCCTGCATCATCTTTGTTTTAAGGGAAATAATGTGATCAATGAGCTTTTCGGCGGTAACCGCATCATCAGTAACGTTGTTGTAGGCTTCGGTGTAAAGAGAATAAACGTAAGCATCAGCCACGTCCGCAAGGCCTGCCGCAGCAACTTTCATTGCTTCATCCATAAGCTTGGGATTTGACTGAGCTCTATCCACGTCATCAATTTGGAAGTTGAAGTACTTAGCCTGGTCGATTCTGAGCGTTCTTGAAAAGTCGTTGAGCATCTCGGGAGAATCGAGGTCGGTGTTTTTGGTGTAATCGGCGATGTTTACGCCGCCGACACCACAAATCTTAACAACAGATCCCTGATTTTTAATGTCTCCCTCATAATCTCTGGAGCAGTTCATAACGCCCACGTACTTCTTGTCAAGCTGTTTATAGAGATTTTCACTCCATATAGTTGAAATAAAATTTGTAATTGCCATAAAAAATAATCCTTTCTTTTAATAAAATTTTTATAAATTAGTTCCAGTGGCGCATTGATTCAAGAATATCATCATAATGCGCCCTTACTTGCTCACGAGACATTTTCATGACCTCGGAGCGAGAGTAATATCCCCCATCCTCGTGGGAGATGATCGAGCCTGCGGATAATTGACGATTCTTTTTATTAAAACCGTCTATCCTTTCACGTTCAAGCTCGTTTTTTTTCAAATGGAGAGCAAAGCTGGCTGAAAGATTTGCACCCTTTCTGACGTTTTCCCAAATATGCTCGGGAATCTCAGCGAGATCCGACTCGGGAAAATACGTCTTGAATTCGGAAATCTCGTTGTTCATTCGCGCGGTGGCACGATTTTCTTCCTCATGAGCCAAAAGCTGTGCTTTTAGTGCGGTGAGCTCGGTTTCGAGTGCCTCTTTTTCCGCCTTGATGAGCGATAACTCGTCGGGCAACTCGTTTGCCTCGACCTCCTCGTTTTCGGTGAGTGAATTAAAATCCAAAATTTCTTCACTCATTCGCATCACCTCCTAAAAGCTCCTCTCGGTTGCTGACGTATTCGGCAGGGATTCTCTTAAGATACTGCGCGGGTGTAATGTGTCCACCGGCGAGAAGCTTGTCCAAAATTGAGAGAGTAACGGAAGCGGAGTATGAAGAGGAATCAACTACCTCCACTCTCGCACGAAGAGAGCCCGGTTTGATTGAATGCTCATCGAGCTTACCGACAATAAATGCCCCGTTCTCCGCCATCATGGGAACA
Organism: Eubacteriales bacterium; assembly: GCA_045644965.1. Taxonomy (GTDB): domain Bacteria; phylum Bacillota; class Clostridia; order Oscillospirales; family CAG-272; genus RGIG4608. The sequence goes on along the minus strand of JAZRHW010000183.1, from coordinate 1,786 downwards.
AGACGCTCCGCGGCGTAATATGAAAGAGTCATATCCGCCCAAATGCAGGCGAGATCCTCAATACACTGATAGAGAGCGGCTCTTACGAGCTTCAATGGAATTTTTGAAGCCTCCTGAATTGCAAGGATCGCACTCGTGTTGTCGGGGTTTACGTTACCTAGGGCGGTGTCGGTAGCTCCGCTTAATTCCTTTGTGATGGAAATCACGTTGTCAAGGAAATCAAGATAATCCTTTTGGAGCTCACCAACGCCCAAAACAGTTACTGCGTCGGCAACGTTGGTTGCACCAACGGTGGCGATAGCCTCTCCTACCTCGTTTGACCACTCGGGAATTTTCGTTTTGTCATAGATAACCTTTGAAAACGCAGTGTCGCTGAGGTGCTTCATCACCATCGCGTAGGCACGGTTAATGTATTTTTGGTTTGCGATCATGCCTGATACAGCGCTCGTTCCGTGGAAACTGTTTTTAGTTGAGTGCCAGTTAAAGTATGCCACGGGATAAAGAGTGCAAGATGTTCGTGCTCGATTGATAACGCAATCGCGAGTGCTCTTTTCAAAGCATACCTTGCCGTCCTCGCGCCAAAATTTGATGAGATACGTAGCCTTTGCCTCTTCGTCTCCCTCAAGCTCGATTGAGGAGTGATCCCCCGCCCTTTCTCTGTCATCACTCTCAGTGGGAGTAATTCGCTGAACGAACTTTTCGGAAATTCCGTTTGCCCTCGCTTCCTTTCTAAGAGAAAAAACACTTGCCCTGCCCGAGAGAATGATGTAGTCCTGGCTTTGAATGTCGGGCTTGTTCACGTCCGCAACAAAAAGATTCACACTGTCGATAACGTCGGTTTCGATCTCACCTTCGTATGTTCCGTCACCGTTTTCATCGGGCTTCCAGTAGCAGTAGAGCACACCGTCGCCCGTGATCGCAGCATCGGATACAAGGTTGTAAAGCTTGGAATCCATTTTTGTCTTCTCCCAACGGTATTTTGCATTTGATTTGAGAGTTGAGATAAGGCGCATGGCACCGCCAACCTTGCTTTCGGGGAGATATGGGAGCGAGTCATCATAATAATTGATGTCCAGCTTGTTTGGGACAACCGAGCAGGTGAGATAATCCGTAACTCGTCTTACAATGTTAAAAACGGGTTTTGGAAGATTCCCCGCCGCGATCCCATACCACTGATCACCACGGTAAAAGCGCTCGTTTTGTCGCACCGTTTCATAGAGACCTATGCGTCTTTTGTAGTCCTTCCCTGCTTCGTACTGACTCCAGGTCTTGCTTAATGAATTGTTCATTTGCTTTTTTGTTTCCTTCCTTTCTAAATAATCACGGATAAAAATTAATAGTCCAAGTAACTTTGTATTGAGCTTTTGCGTCTTGCAAAGGTGAATGGCAGCTTCTCCTCGTGGCGTACGGGTTGAACGTCACCAATACGACTCATCACCGCGTACCGTAGCGCCTCGGGCGCATGAGTTACGGAGTGAGGCTCACCTGATGCGTCCTCGCTTCTCGTCCTGTCGCAAAGCAGGGATTGCATACAGTGGATAAGCACCGCGCAACGTGAGGAGATTTTTAGAGAAGGAGCCTTTTGAGCTCTGGTTGAAAGCATGTCCTTGAGGATTCGCCAACCGGGAACTCGCCTGTTGTCAGCGGGAGTCATTGGAGGCATACCGAAAACGGATTGCATCACCTCAAAACCGCTTTTTCCACTGTCTTGACGACGATTCCAAAGGTCGGGCGAGCAAACTGCGTATTCGATTTTTCGATCTCCAATGAAGCGAACTATCGCTTC
>JAZRHW010000182.1:0-2211 GCA_045644965.1 Eubacteriales bacterium | reverse complement strand
ATCATAATAAACTGCATCATTAGAAACGAGGAGCGCCGCAGCGATAAGTCCCTCTTCATCCTGAAGAACTGCCTCGCGGCAAGCAAGAGCGCCATTGGAGTGACCTGTTACGCCGATTCTTGTCTTGTCAACGTAGGGAAGCGTTGCGAGGTATTTTACACCGTCATAAAGACCGTTTGCGTTGTTTTCGTCATTCCACCAGGTGTTTGATTCAATAACCTCGGAGTCTCCGTGGCCGTACATGCTGATTGCAAGTACAACGTATCCGCGACGGGCATATTCAACGTAGTTGAGGTCCTGCATCTCACGGTTATTGTACCAGCCGTGGCTGACAACAATTGCGGGTGCTTTGTTTTCTGCGGTAGCGGTTTTGGGAACGAGCAAGAGCGCGTCGAGCTCATGACCGCTTGCGGTAACAAAGGTCATATCGTGGTATTCTACCTGACCGAAGCTCGTTTGGAAAATCATAGCGCCAATAGAGCTTATCAGACAGAGGATAAGGGAAATAACGAGTAATTTCTTAGCGTTCAATTTCATTGAATGTCGCCCCTTTCATATTTAGATGTCATAAAGGATATTTATGATAATTTCATTATAATATATATGCAAAAACTTGTCAATAATAATCATAAAAAATGAAGAAATATGTTGAATTTTGTTGAAAATGACGAATAAAAATACCTAATATTGACAAAATAGGATATTGGTTGTATAATGTTTAAGTTCTTAGAATTGAAAGGAAGTGTTATATAAATGTCAGAATGTACTCATAATTGCAGCAGCTGCAAGGCGAATTGCTCGACCAAGTCGAAGCAGGATTTTCTTGAGCCGCTTAATGCAAAATCTACTATAAAGCACGTTATTGGTATCGTCAGCGGAAAGGGTGGCGTTGGTAAGTCCATGGTTACCTCTACTCTTGCAACTCTTATGCAAAGAGCAGGATACAGGGTTGGAATTTTGGATGCCGACATCACGGGCCCGTCCATTCCCAAAGCATTTGGAATTGCCGCGGGTGTTGAGGGCGACGACGACGGAATGTTCCCACCCGAAAGCTCCACGGGCATTAAAATTATGAGCGTAAACCTTCTTTTGCCCGACGCAACTGCTCCCGTTGTGTGGCGCGGCCCCGTAATTGCGGGAACTGTTAAACAGTTTTGGAGCGGCACTGTTTGGGGCGATCTTGACTATCTTTTCGTGGACTGTCCTCCCGGAACGGGTGACGTTCCGCTCACCGTTTTCCAAAGTATTCCGCTTGACGGAATAGTTATCGTTTCATCTCCTCAGGAGCTTGTTTCGATGATAGTTGAGAAGGCGGCTAATATGGCGCGTATGATGCAGGTTGACGTTGTCGGACTTGTTGAGAATATGAGCTACGTTAAGTGTCCCGATTGCGACAAGAAGATTAAGATCTTTGGCGAGAGCCATATCGAAGATATTGCGAGAAAGCATGGCTATCCCTTGCTTGCGCAAATGCCCATTGATCCCTCGCTTGCAACCCTTGTTGATGCGGGCGAGATTGAAAAAATGGACGTAAATTACCTTGACGGAGCTGTTGAGGCTCTTAAGAGAGTGAGAAATGTGAAATAAAATTTTTGGCGGGAGTTTTCTCCCGCCGATTTTTTTGTTTGTGAATAATATTTTAAATATCGTCAATAATCAAACTACCAAACTGAAAGGAGTTTTGATAAATGACAAACAAGGAATTGCTTTACATTGAAGACGCGCTTGGACACGAGAAGTATTTTAAGGAAAAGTGTCAGGAGTGTTCCGTACAGCTCACAGACGGGGAGCTCAAGAATTTTGTGAGTAACCTCACACAGCAGCACAACAATATTTTCAGCGGATTTTATCAGTTACTTTAAAAGGGGGGGAAGAAGAATGAACGAAATGACAAACGATAGAAATGTGATGGAGAATCTTCTCCTTCTTGAAAAGAGCGCGTGCGACCTCTATATGCACGGCGCAATTGAGGCGAGCGACGAGCAGGTTTTTAACTCATTTTCATCCGCGCTTAATCAGTCCTTGCAGTTGCAAAATCAAATTTATACCAAGATGAAGGAAAAGGGTTGGTACGCGCCCGAGATGGCACAGCAGGATAAAGTGCAACAGCTCAAACAAAAGTTTTCAGCGAACTGAAAAACAAAACCGCTTGGATAGTTTTCCAAGCGGTTTTTTATTATTAGATTATCGTCGTTTGACTCGCATCACCCT
>JAZRHW010000181.1:0-3407 GCA_045644965.1 Eubacteriales bacterium | reverse complement strand
TTTCTCCCTATCAAAGTCAATATGCATCATAATGTGACCGATATTGCCCTCGCCTGCATACAGGGTGGGATCAAAGAAATTGTGGTCGAAATCCGACCAATAAAGGATATTTTCGTCGCCCTTTATTTCAACCTCTTTATTAAGTCTGCCAACATAAACCTCAACGTACTCCTGTGCCATATAATAGGTGAAATCCATCAGGTGAGTCAAGTTGATATCTTCCCTCTCTATAGCTGTTTCCTCAAAAAGCTCTCGATATGCGGCATCGAGCCCATTTTCGCCTGCCTCAATCTTTCCACCGACAAAATTTGAGAGTCCCTTGTACGGCTCCTTAACCCTCTTGCACATAAGCATTTTGTCCGCCTCTTTATTAAAAACCACGATAACGTTGTAACCTTTCATTTTTATACTCCTTTGGTTTGTTGGGTTAATTATAGCACGGATGGTAAAAAGTTTCAACTAAAATATGGGGGCATTTTTAAAAAATGCCCCCACGTTTTATTTGTATCTTATTTTCTCTTATTATAAATCGCTCTGAATTCTTCAACTGCGCTCTTGAAGTCCTCAATAGCGCCGTTAACAACGGAGGGATCTCTCATATCGATACCTGCAACAAGCAAGCTATCAAGAGGAGACTTTGAACCACCGCACTTAAGGAAATCAATGTACTGATTAACGTATGCTGCGCCTTCGTTTTCAATTCTCTTAACGATTGCAGAAGCTGCACTGATGCAGGTAGCATACTTATAAACATAGAAGCTTGTATAGAAATGAGGAATTCTCATCCATTCCATAGCGATTTGCTTATCAACAGCAACATCCTTACCAAAGTACTTCTTAACGAGCTTATAGTAGTGCTTGTTCACCACGTCAGCTGTGAGGGGTGTTCCCTTTTCGCTGAGGGCGTGCATGTCACGTTCAAATTCCGCAAACATTGTTTGGCGGTAAAGTGTGCCCTTATAGGTTTCCATCAACTGATTGAGAATGTAGAGCTTCTCGGCATCATCAGTGCACTCGCGGAGCTTTCTATGGAACAAGAGAAGCTCATTAACTGTGGATGCAACCTCAGCCACGAAAATGGTATAGTTTGAGTTGTGAGGCTCGTTGTAGTGAGTTGAGAACCAAGAGTGCATGGAGTGGCCTGCCTCATGAGCAAGAGTGGAAACGTCATCAAGAGTTTCGGTGTAGTTGAGAAGAATGTAGGGCTCGGTCACGGGAGTGCCTGCACTGAATGCGCCGCCGCGCTTTCCACGGCTGGGATATACGTCAACCCAACCCTTTTCAAGAAGACCTTCCTTGAGTGCATTGTAATACTCGTCGCCGTAGATTTCAACGGTCTTGAGAACTTCATCAACCGCTTCCTCGTAGGAGTAAACTCTATCAAGCTCGCCAATGAGGGGCGCGTAAACGTCATAGAGGTGGAGCTTTTGAACACCGAGAACCTCTCTCTTGAGAGCATAGTAATCATAGAGCGCGGGAAGTCCTGTGTGAACTGAGTTAATAAGATTATTGTAAATCTCGGGAGTAACTTCATCACGGAAGGTTGACGCTGTGATGGAATTCTTGTATCCGCGAACTCTTGCAAGTGTACCTCTTTCGCGTACCATTGCGTTAAAGGTTGTTGCAAATGTGTTGCCGAACTGCGCATATGTTGCGTACAATTTCTTAAATGCCGCCTGACGAACTCTTCTATCGGAACTCATAAGGAAAGGAACGTAGTTTGTATCGGTGAGCTCAACAAGCTTGCCTTCCTCGTTTCTAATTTTTCCAAAACGAAGGTCACTATCGGCAAAAATGCTTCTGATATCGTGGTGTGTTCCAAAACCGTCCTGAAGCTTGGACATGAGCTGCTCGCACTCGTCGGAGAGCATGTGGGGCTTCATTCTCATAATGCCGTGAATGGTTCTGCGGAATGTTTCAAGAGCAGGATACTCCTTGAACCAACCCTCAACAACTTCGGTATCGAGAGCAAGCAAGCGAGGGCTCACGAACCAAGATGCCGCACCTGCCTGAATTGCAAGTGAGCGAACCTTGCCGTTGAGCGCTTGGAAGGCATTGTTGGAGGAGTCCACGGAGAAATTGAGGGATGCATAGCTCCAAAGCTTTTCAATGATAGCCTCAATATCACATTCCGCACGAAGAACATTGTAAAGTCCCTCGGCACTCTTTGTCATGGTTTTCTCGTGTTTGGGGAAATCCTTTATCAATTTTTCCGCCTGCGCGTAGTCAGCGAAAAATGCCTTTTCGTCCGCATAAATAACGGACAAGTCCCATTTATATTTAGCGGGTATGTCTTTTCTTTCTTTCATAGCTTTGTCTCCTTTATAAAAAACAAGTATGTATTTATTTTATATGAAAACCCTTGATTTGTCAAGGTTTTATACCTAATAATGTAATGATAATTTGGGATTTATATGGAAGTTAGTTTATTGCAGAATTGCCACTTTTAAAAAAAGTGGCGCAAAAACTTTAAAACAGCTTCGCGCTTCTCGCAATATTGTTGGATATGATTTTTTGGCTCACGTCACGAGCTGATGTATTAAAGGGTGTGTTGGGGCTATTCTTTACAGTAGCAAATTATAGATTTTCGAGCCGCCTGCCCAATGGCGAGAAAATCGTTATGTTCCGCTTGCGGAACAATTTGCACGAAATCTAATTACGAAGTGCGCCAAAAAGTTTTGAGGGGTCATAGGGGAACTTTTTCAAAAGTTCCCCTAAATCCGAAATAAACTTATTATAAACCAAAATTTGAAATACAAAAAAACGGAAGGCAGTTGCCTTCCGTTTTGAATATTGGTTTAGAATCCCACATTTTTATTTGTGAGCATTGTGTGGTAGAGCTTGAGTGTCGAGGGTTTGGACATTTTAGGCTCACCTTCGCCGAGGAAGATGGCTTTCTTGCTCTTTTGCGCTGTTTCCCAAGTGGGCAAGCCTTCACCATTGGGATCACCCGTCTTAACGAAGTTCACAAGGTAGTCGCTCATAAGAGCTGCGAGTTTTCTATCCTTTTCAGTCCAAGGACGCCAACCGTTATCAAGTGTATCAAACCAGTACCAAAGGTCCGCGGAGTGCCATGCACCGAGAGTTTCGCCGGGCAAAATGCGGTCAAAGAACCATGCGTAGCTGTTCTTCTTTTGTCCTTCGCACCATTTTTCCGCCATTGAGTACATGAAGGGGGGCATCATATCGTGGCTCGTTGAACCCGACATGTAGTGAATATCGTGCTGACCGCCCTTTGCAAAGATCTCACAACCCGTGCCAACCACGAATTCTCCGTCGATACAGGGGAAGCTGGACGCAGGCTTTTTGAGTTCCTTTTGAGTTGCCTTCCATGCTTCAAAGAGCTTGGGAATTTCAACCGCACGAAATTCTTCAAGTGTATTTGCGCCGCAATTCTTCATAACCGC
>JAZRHW010000180.1:0-2665 GCA_045644965.1 Eubacteriales bacterium | reverse complement strand
GGCAGGCCGAATGAGTGATCTCGTCAACAAAATGCTTGAGCTTGCAAAGAGCGAGGCGGCGCGCGAGGAGCTAAAGCTCGGTGAGTCAAGCATCAGTGACCTCGTAGAAAACTCAATCCTTCAATTTGAGGTTGTGGCTTTTGAAAGAGGCATAACAATTGATTCCGACATTGATCCATACGTTATAGGAAAAACTCACAAGGCCACCTTCTCAAAGGTTCTTGAAATCCTTTTCGACAACGCAATAAAATACAGTGACGAAAATGGCAAAATCTTCGTTACCCTCTCTCAAACCTCAAAAAGAATAATCTTCACAATCACCAACCACGGTGAACACATCAAAGAAGAAGATATTCCGCATATTTTCGAAAGATTTTATCGCTCCAACAAGGAACGAAAGGTTGGTGGACACGGTCTTGGACTTTCTCTCGCCAAAAAGAAGTGCGATATGATCGGCGCAAAGCTCTCCGTAATGAGTGATGAGCTCAATGGAACTACCTTTACCCTCTCAATGAAGAGCAAACGCAAATCAAAAATAAGATAAATAAAAAATATGAGGCGCTACACCACAGTGTAGCGCCTCTTTTATACTCAATCGGCTATGCCGTTAACTCTCAGGTTAGTTTTATATATAAAATCTATATTTAAAACAACACAAACAGTTGTTGAGAATTTGGTTGCGACCGCTTATTTTGCGTAGTCAGCAACTCTGCTTTCCCTGATCAAGTGAACCTTGATCTGACCGGGATATTTCATTTCAGCCTGAATCTTTGCAGCCATTTCACGAGCGATAAGCTTCATACCCTCGTCATTAACCTGCTCAGGCTTAACCATAACGCGAACCTCGCGTCCTGCCTGGATAGCAAACGCCTTATCAACTCCGTCAAAGCTTGCAGCGATTTCCTCAAGCTTTTGAAGTCTCTTGATATAGTTTTCCATATCCTCACGGCGTGCACCGGGTCTTGCAGCAGAAATAGCGTCTGCCGCCTGTACGAGAATTGCCACGATAGTCTTGGGCTCAACATCATTGTGATGCGCCTCAATTGCGTGAACAACATCTTTGTTTTCCTTGTACTTCTTGGCCGCGTTTACACCAATTTCAACGTGAGAGCCCTCAACGTCGTGGGGGAACGCCTTACCAATGTCATGAAGAAGTCCTGCGCGTCTTGCTGTATTTGCATCAACGCCAAGCTCCTCAGCCATCATACCTGCAAGGAAAGCAACTTCAATAGAATGTTTAAGTACGTTTTGTCCGTAGCTTGTACGGTAACGCAAACGTCCGAGGAGTCTAACAAGCTCGGGGTGGATTCCGTGAATACCAACCTCAAACGTTGCTCTCTCACCTGCCTGTTTAACGGACGCGTCAACCTCTCTTTGTGCCTTTTCCACCATTTCTTCAATTCTTGCGGGGTGGATTCGACCGTCGGAGATAAGCTTTTCAAGTGCGATCTTCGCAACCTCACGGCGTACGGGATCGAAGCCTGAAATTGTAATTGCTTCGGGAGTATCGTCAATAATAAGTTCTACACCCGTAAGTGTTTCGATCTTTTGGATATTTCTACCCTCACGACCGATAATTCTACCCTTCATTTCTTCGCTGGGCAATGCTACCGCTGAAATTGTTGCTTCAGCAACGTGATCGGCAGCGCAGCGCTGGATTGCAAGGGAAAGAATATTTCTTGCTTTTGCTTCGGATTCTTCCTTGAACTGTGTTTCAAGCTCGTCAAGTCGCTGAGCAAGCTCGTGCTTAACCTGACTTTCAACCTTTTCAATAAGCTGTTCCTTGGCTTCGCTAACAGAAAGACCTGAAATCGTTTCAAGCACCTTTAATTGAGCACTGAGTGCTTCATCAACTTGAACACGAACTGCGTCAGCATCCTTGAGCTTTTTGTCAAGCTGCTCATTCTTCTTTTCAAGCTGCTCGCTCTTCTTATCGAGGTTTTCTTCCTTTTGAACCAAGCGGCGCTCTGTTTTGGAAATCTCGCTTCTGCGTTCCTTCATTTCGCGCTCGGATTCGTTTCTCTGGCGGAGAATTTCTTCCTTTGCTTCGATAAGAGCTTCCTTCTTTTTGGTTTCAGCCTGCTTTTCACCGTCAAGTAAGATTCTTTTGGCTTCCTCTTCAGCAGAACCTATCTTGCCTTCGGCAATCTTTTTTCGGAGTACCATACCGCCAAAAACGCCGATAGCAACCGATATGCCCGCTACGAGTACATACCATAATGCATCCATATTGCACCTCCTTTTTTCATATTTAGTTTTCAATGTATTCCAAACAGTATTAAACCATTATAGTTTACCAACCTATATTTTACACTCATTTACCGTGTTTGTCAAGACATTTTTACAGTGTTAATATTTTTTTGTAATCAAATAAGTGTCAATCCCTGTCTTTATTTGAATAAAATATTATATAAATACTTGATTTTTAGGAAAAAATGGTATATAATAATTTTGTTAAATTTTTATCCACGGAGGATTATAAAATGCTCGTTTCAGCAAAAGAAATGCTCACAAAAGCAAAAGAAGGCCACTATGCAGTAGGCCAATTCAATATCAACAACCTTGAATGGACAAAGGCCATTCTTCAGACTGCGCAGGAGATGAACTCCCCCGTTATTCTCGGTGTTTCCGAGGGTGCAGGAAAGTACATGTGCGGCTACAAGAC
>JAZRHW010000179.1:0-10040 GCA_045644965.1 Eubacteriales bacterium | reverse complement strand
TTTTAATAATTTTAAATCCGTTTTTGTCGAGGAGCCAATGCGCGTCATCAAGGAGCTGGTAATCGTATTTGATTACGTCCGCTTCAAGCTCGTCGCTACCGTCCCTTTGCGCAACTATGCGACGAAATTCCTCAAGTCCCTCAAAGCTCGTGAGGTTTCCGTGGCGACGCACTGCATAATTTTTGCCGTTGGAAAATCTCTCCCTGCCGTCCGCACGGAGAATCTTTTCACTCTTGATTTGCTCAATGGTAGCAGGCACCATTCCTCGACTGATGAGGAAGGAATTCCATCTATAATGCTCTTGAATGGCAAGATTCTTGCGCTTGGAATCGGGGAAATCAAGGGTATAATCAACTATTTTCTTGCCGTTAATACGCGTTTTGTGATTTTCCGTTTTCGGCATATCACCGCGTGCATAGATTTCGAGGTACTCCTCTTCGCTAAGGCCCACGGCGCTTCCCTCTTCCTTTGGAAGAAAGTCAAGTCCCATCATATGGAGCTTTGAGCGAAGACTGAGGCAACAATACATACTGTTATCCCTCTCGAATTGCGTTTTCGAAACGAACCAATTCTTGTAGGACGTGATATGATTATTCTCAATATACGCCTCATCAAAAACAAGATTTTTATCGTGAGTGATATTGTACTCAAGGTCATAGACCTCGTTTCGCATCTGCGCCATATTGTAGAAGGTGTTGTTTGCGATTTTGTCGATATTATATACCGTTTCCTCCTCGTTGCCGAAGAAATAGCAATTCTCAACGTCCGAAAGCATGCTTTCCTTGTGTGAGCGTCTCGCTTTTACGAAAATAACGAGATTTTCAAGCTCCCACTCCCTTCTCTTTTCAACGAATTTTTGTGCGAGGTCGATATTGTCAAGGTCGTTGCCATACGCGATAACGAGGAAGTTAACGTCATTTTCGTTTTTGGTCACAATATTCTTTATACGAGAGTAAAATTCCTCGTCATTTACATCGATTTGGTAATAGCTCTCGTTCGCGGGGAGCGCGGGGAGAGGAAGATAATCCTCCTCCTTCATTGACGGAAGCTTTATTTTGTAACGATAATAGCTGTGGTTGAGGTTTTTGTCATTTTTGGCATCAACTCTGTCAAAAATATGATAATTCACTTGCTTTAGCTCGGGAGTGCCGTCCTCGCCGCGACAAAGGAATTGGTTATTTGCAACCGAGAGAAGAAATGCGTGGCGATTTGTGTTTCCAAAGCCTACAAGGAGCGCGTTGATATCAACGTTTTCCTTGATAAGTGATGTATCGTAGTCGATATGTCTTTCGTCCATAAAGGCGGTAAACGGGTATTTGTCAATGAAATCCACCGTCGCCTTTTTGTGCTTATTGACGTAGTGAATACATCCGTGTCCCTTACTTACCGCATCATTGTAAATCGTCTCGTATTTTGTGTCACCAAACACAAAAACTCTGAGATGGAAGAGCAAATTTTCGCGCTCCGCCTCGGCAAGTGCGTCGATATCGTCGATTATTGTTCTCACAATACTGAGATTTCGCTCGTCATCACCCGTGTTTATAACCACAAAATGCTCGCGAGTATAAGTTTTGTTCAATTTGAGCAGTCTCTTGGCGCTCTTTTCCATCGAGGGTGTGGATATATACGTTACTCTATTGAGATAGAGCTTTTCTTTTTCCTCTTTGGTGAGATCGGCAATTATCGCTTTGCTTCTGTGCTTGTCGCTATTGTAAATGGACACGTTTTCGTCATTGTTTCCGAAAATATAGAGTTTTGGCGCGCGCAAAAATGCTACCTTTAAGCCCTCGATCACCGACCATGCGTACTGGCTGACAAGGGAGAGTGCGAGGATTATGGCATTGATCAGTACTATGAAAAAGCACAAATATATTGAAAAATTATAAAGCGCGTCCGCTTCCATCAATAAGGAAATTTCCGAGGTGTCATACTGAAGCACCACGAGATTGAGGATCTTGCTTGTTGCCTTAAAGAAGGATTCGAGCAAACCGCCACCCGCGTAAACGTAGCCGAGACAGTAAAGTGGCACGGCAATTATGTATATCATGGCGCAACCGCCACTTCTAAAGCCTCTCAAAAACGCAATGCGTTCCGCCCTGTTTTTGAAAATTAAATTCACGGTAAGAATAGCAAGCTCAAAGAAAAGCACCGCAAGACAAATTATATTAACCGTACGGATTATCATAAATTTCTCCTTTTCGGGATTTTTGTTATATTATATTTACATTCTATCATTTTTTAAATAAAAGTCAATAGATTTGACGCAAAACAAAGCGCAAGAGGGAGGATGTAAAACCCTCCCCACCGTGCAATATTGCAAGGGCACGCAAAATGTGTTGTGTCATAGGCGACTACAATTTCACACCTCCACCGTGCCCCTAAAGGACTCATTTGCGTCGCCCGTGAGGAAAATGCGGCGCTCACTATCGCAAAAAACGATAACCTCGCCACCGAGCATTGACACTCTAATGGGCACCGCGCGCTCGCAAAGTCCCCTCTCCTGAGCCGCAACCACCGCTGCGCACGCACCGGTTCCGCAGGCGAGAGTCTCGCCACTTCCCCTCTCAAAAACACGAATTTTGAGGTATTTTTTGCTCAAAACGGTGCAAAATTCCGTATTTACACCACCCTCAAAGCGCGGATTTTTTTCAAAATACCAGCCGATTCTATCGAGCGCAAGGGTGTCCACGTTTTCACAAAAGGTAACCTGATGCTCGTTTCCGACGTTGACTCCCAGCATTTCATATTTTTTATCCTCCACCTCAAAATCAAAGCTCTCACCGGTGGTGGCATACCCCATATCCGCCGTCACAAGCCCTACTTTTTTGTCCTTGACGGTTACAAATACCGTGCGAATGCCGCTCGGAGTCTCAATTTTGATGTGACTTTTCTTCACAATTTTGTCCTCATAAAGTAATTTTCCAACGCACCGAAGCGCGTTTCCGCACATTTTTGCCTCACTTCCGTCCGCGTTGAATATCCGCATTTTCGCGTCCGCAATTTTTGAGCCGCAAACAAGAACAAGCCCGTCCGCACCTATGGAAAAGCGCCTTTTTGACAGTTTTTTTGCTATATTTTCGGGATTTTCCACGTCCTTTTCCAAGCAAACAACGTAAATGTAATCGTTGCCCGCCCCGTGCATTTTAATAAAATCAAGTCTCATAATGACCCTCTACGACTAAAACTTTAATATCGCTTCACAAAGCGTTCGTTTCCATATTCATGCCTTACTATCACCAATATATGAAAAAACTCTTGCAAAAGTGAAAAAATAGTGTTATACTATTTTAAACACTCCCGAAAGGCGGAATATTTTTATGAAGATTAAAAACGTGGTAAGAGATTATGATGAAGTAATGGCAATGGAAGTGCCAAAGCACTTTAAACCTAAAAAGCCTGCACTTTTTTGGAGAGTATTGACCAAGGTCATCTCCCAGCCTGCGCTTCTCTCGGTACATTTTAAGCACAAGGAAATCGGAATGGAAAAGCTCGGCAAGGATGAGCCTGCGCTTATTCTTATGAATCACTCCAGCTTCCTCGATTTTGAGATCGCATATTCAATACTTTTCCCGAGAAAGTTCAACACAGTAGCAACGCTTGACTCCTTCGTGGGAGATCTCGGTCCGCTTATGAAGCAAATCGGTTGCTTCCCCACAAGAAAATTCATTGCTGACCTTCAGCTTATCCGTGATATCAAATACTGTCTTTTTGAAAATAAATGCTCCGTGCTTATGTTCCCCGAGGCTGCTTACAGCTTTGACGGCACAAAGACCACTCTTCCCGGAACGGTAGCAGGACTCGTTAAGAGACTCGGTGTTCCTCTTGTAATGATAGAAACATTCGGTTCATATCTTCGCGACCCCATATTCAACAGACTCCAAAACCGCGATCTTCCCGTTTCCGCGGAAATGCGCTACGTGCTCTCCCCCGAGCAAATCAAGGAGATGAGTGTTGAGGAAATCCAGGCGGTTATCGATAAGGAATTCTCCTTCGACCAGTACCGTTGGCAAAAGGAAAACGGCATTGTTATCGACGAGCCCTTCAGAGCTGATGGACTTGAAACAGTTCTCTACAAATGTCCCCATTGTGGAAAAGAAGGTAAGATGGAAGGCAAGGGCATCCACCTCACCTGCCACGAATGTGGAAAGGTTTGGGAACTTACCGAGCTCGGCTATCTTAAGGCAACCGAGGGTGAGGACTACTTTGACCACATTCCCGATTGGTATAAGTGGCAACGCGAGTGCGTAAAGCGCGAAATTGAGGAAGGTACATACGGATTTGATGTTCCCTGCGACATCTACATGATAGTTAACACCAAGGACGTTTATAGAGTTGGTGAGGGACGTGTTTCCCACAATTTTGATGGACTCCACCTCACAGGTTGCGACGGAAGAATTGATTACAGTCAAAACTCCAAGTCAATGTACACCTGCGAGTGCGCGTTCCATTGGTACACACTCGGCGACGTAATCGGCATGGGTAACAACCGTGCACTCTACTTCGCTATGCCCAAGGAAGATAAATACGTAGTTGGCAAAACACGTCTTGCTTCCGAAGAAATTTTCAAAATCATTAAACAAAGCAAATAAAATTTGCGGGGGAATTTTTGCAAATTCCCCCTTTAATTAACACATTAAAGTGAGGTGAAACCGTGCCCATAATTAACTGTCCCAATTGCGGAAACAGAGTATCGAGCCTCGCTCCGACCTGCGTTTACTGTGGAAGCAAAACCACAACGGAATCGGACGATACTGCGATATATGAAATTAAAAATGATACCCTAGTCAAATACCACGGTAACCGCGAGGTGATAAGTATTCCCCAGGGAATAAAAACTATCGGCCGTGGCGCATTTGAAGGTTGTGATACCGTTAAAAAAATTCTCGTCGGCAACGATGTTCAGACAATAGGCGACTTTGCGTTCACGGGATGCAATTCGCTCCAAAAAATAGTTATAGATGAAGGTGTAACGAGCATTGGTTTCCGCGCATTTGCGGGATGCCAGGCGCTCCGCCAAGTAGTTATGTCCCACACCATCGCGAGTATTGGCGACCGAGCATTTGAAAACTGCCCTTCCCTTGAACTTATCGACATCCCAAGAGGTGTTGTAAATATCGGCAAGGAAGCGTTTTATAACTGTTCGAGTCTTAAGGATCTCTACCTTTCAAGCTCGGTTAAGTCGATCGGCTACGAGGCATTCTCGTTTTGCTCATCTCTTCAGAAAATTCGATTTGGTAAAAATCTTACTTCAATCGGTGGCAGAGCCTTCATTGGTTGCGAGTCGCTTAAAGAAATAAATCTCCCCGATTCGCTTGAAATTATCGGTGAAGAAGCATTTTGCGATTGCTCCTCGCTCGCCCGAGTGGATCTCGGCAACGGCGTGAACAGTATCGGCATGATGGCATTTTTAAACTGTGATTCGCTGAAAGAAATAACCATTCCCCCGTCGGTAACATCCATCGCAATCAAGGCGTTTTACGATTGCAACTCGCTCGAGGTGGTAAATCTCTCGGAGGGACTCCGTAATATCGACTCCGAGGCATTCCGTGGCTGTACCTCGCTCAAAAATATAACCATTCCCAAGAGTGTAAAAATATTTGGATTTGAGGTATTTTGCGAGTGTCCTCGCCTTAAAAACATTGAAATTGGTAGCATCAAGCGTTGGTGCTCAATGGAATTCAGTCTCGCAAAGGGAAATCCCCAACCTTACGAAAAGCGACTCTCCGTTGACGGAGAGGTCATTAAAGACCTCGTTGTTCCCGAGACGGCTGAAAACGTAACCAGCGGTGCATTTGCCAACTGTAGCGACATTCGCAGTGTGGTAATTGAGGAAGGAGTTCTCGGAATTGGCGCGCAGGCGTTTATGAACTGTACTCGCCTTTGGGAAATCAGTCTCCCCGAAACACTTTCTAATATCGGCAAGCAGGCGTTCTATAACTGCAAAACCATGACAAGAATCATCATTCCCGACGGTGTTCTCGGCATTTCCTCATCCACCTTTGCAGAGTGCTCGCGCTTGCAATTTGTTAAAATTGGCGCAGGGGTTAAAACCATTGATACACTCGCATTCCAAAATTGCTCCGCACTTCGCTATATTGAAATTGGCGACGGTGTAACGTCTATCGCAAAAAATGCCTTCGTGGGTTGCGCAAGACTTAAATCCGTGGTTATGGGCAAAAATATTGAAAGTATCAGTGCCGGTGCATTCGAGGGCTGTGGTGCGCTCGAAAGAATATATTTCAAAAATCAATTTGAGGATATGCCCCGCCTCCTTATCGGTGAAAATCCCGAGCTCGATAACGTTGATATTTACTATTATAGCGAGCAAGAGCCCGAGATTAAATTGAATGCTTGGCATTATGACGAAAGTGGTGTCGCCATCCCCTGGTAACCCCGCTTTTTGAAAAAAGCTTGGCAAAAACTTTTAATCAGCTTCGCGGTTCTCGCAATAATATATTGCTAAGTTTTATAGACACATCACGAACTATGTGCATTAAAAGGTAGGCAAAAAGCTTTTAGGAAGCTTCGCCCGCTTTTTGAAAAAAGCTTGGCAAAAACTTTTGTAGGGACTTCGTCATTCTCGCAATAAAGTATCGCTAAATTTTATAGACACACCACGAACTATGTGCATTATATTGTAGGGGCGGCCATTGGCCGTCCTTTTTTAACTAAAACTAACTTTTGTAGGGACCGGCCTCCCGGACGGTCCGTTTGGAATAATAGCATCCTTTCTTTTCAAATAGGGGCGACTCGTTTTTATGAGAGTCGCCCCCAAAAATGCAAAAAATTAACAATAATAATTTTTTAATATTTTTTCTAAAAACTTATTGACAAGCGCATTTTTTGGTGTTATAATACAGTCAATAAAAAAAGACGTTTGAGCAAAAAGAGCGCAAAACGAAAGGTCTCCAGAGAGTTGGCGGGTGGTGCGAGCCAAAGATAAGTAATTTTGCTGCATACCTTTTGCAAGTTGTGTGTTGAACCCACATTTTAGGTGGCAAGTAGGCACAACGGCTGCCCCCGTTACGGGCGTAGACTTTGATAGAAGTCGGTAAGAATCAAATCGTGAGATTTGGTTGAAGCAGAGTGGTAACACGGTCTTTTTCGTCCCTGCATCCGTTTGGATGCAGGGATTTTTAGTTGCTCTCAACAAATAAATTTGTCGCACGGCGACAGGAGGAAAAACTTATGAAAAAACTATTAGCAATCCTACTCACACTTGTAATTTTTGCAACATCCTGCCTCGCGTTCACGTCCTGCGGTGACGACGGAAAATACACAGTTGGTGTATGCCAGCTTGTTCAGCACGCGGCTCTCGACCAGGCAACACAGGGCTTCGTTGATGCTCTCAAAGAAGAACTTGGCGAAGAAAATGTTGAAATTGACGTTCAAAACGCGGCAGGCGACACAAACGTATGCAACACAATCGTCGGCAATTTCGTAAGCAAAAAAGTTGATCTCATTATGGCAAACGCAACCCCTGCTCTTCAGGCGGCTGCTAACGCAACAATGACAATTCCCATTCTCGGTACTTCCATTACCGAATACGGTGTAGCGCTCGGTACAACGCTTACAAATGGCGTTGTGGGTGGCAATATTTCCGGTACAAGTGACCTTGCTCCTCTTGCTGATCAGGCGCAAATGATCCTTGATTTTTGTCCCAACGTTAAAAAGGTTGGAATCGTTTTCTGCAGTGCGGAAGCAAACTCTCGCTACCAGGTTGACGAGATGACAAAATTCCTCGAGCAACTCGGTGTAACCGCCGTTGAATTTTCATTCTCCGACTCCAACGATATTTCTGCAGTAGTAAATGCGGCTGCCGAACAGTGCGACGTACTCTACATTCCCACTGATAACACAGCGGCTTCCTGCGCGGAAAATATTGGCAATATCGTTCGCGAAAAGAAGATTCCCGTATTCACTGGCGAAGAAAATCCCGCCAAGGTATGCGGTGTGGCTTCCCTCACAATCAGCTACTACGATCTCGGTGTAGCAACGGGTAAAATGGCGGCAAAAATTCTCAAGGGCGAGGCAGATATCTCCGAGATGCCCGTTGAATACGCACCCGCAACAAAGAAATACAATCCCGAAATGTGCGAACTTCTCGGACTTGAAGTACCCGAGGGATATGTTCCCATGGACGTGGAATAATAATAGAAAACAAACTTTAATTTAAGGAAGATTTTTATGGAACAGCTTTTTGGCGCTATTCCCGGTGCGGTCTCACTCGGACTCGTTTGGGGAATAATGGCTATCGGACTTTACATCACATACAAAATACTCGCAATATCCGACCTCACGGTTGACGGCTCCATTTGCACGGGTGCGGCGGTATGCACAATGCTCATGACAGCGGGCGTAAATCCGTGGGTGGCAATGCTTTGCGCAACACTTGCGGGCGGTCTTTGCGGACTCGTTACGGGATTTTTGCACACCGTGCTCGACATTCCCGCAATTCTCTCGGGAATTTTGACACAGCTCGCGCTTTGGAGTGTAAATCTCAAGATAATGGGACAAGCAAATAGACCTCTTTCCGCAAGAAATTTCCCCGTTATCATCACTCAGATGAAGAGCGAGGAGGCAATTTTCACTCTCGTTCTTATCGCAGGCGCGATAATCGGATTTTTGTACTGGTTCTTTGGAACGGAGCTCGGCTGCTCCATTCGTGCAACCGGCTGCAACCTCAATATGAGCCGCGCGCAAGGCATCAATACCGAGCTGAATAAGGTTCTCGGCCTTGTCCTCTCAAATGCCCTCATTGCCCTCTCGGGCGCGCTTTTGGCACAATATCAGGGCTTTGCGGACATCAACATGGGCCGCGGTGCGATAGTTGTCGGACTTGCCGCAATAGTAATTGGAGAGGTTCTCTTCTCCAAGATTGCAAGAAACTTTGCGGTTCGTCTTTGCGGTGCGCTACTCGGTGGAGTTGTTTACTATATGGTATATCAAGTAATCGTGTTCCTCGGACTCGACACCGACCTTTTAAAAATGCTCTCCGCGGTAGTGGTTGCTCTCTTCCTTGGTGTTCCCAATCTTAGAAACAAATATTTTTCAAGACTTAATACAAAACGCGCAAAGGGGGTAGCGGAAAATGCTTGAAATTCGTAATATTTCCAAAACCTTTAATGCGGGCACGATAAATGAGAAAAAAGCGCTTTGCGACCTTTCCCTCACACTAAAGGATGGCGATTTTGTAACCGTTATCGGTGGTAACGGCGCAGGTAAATCCACACTCCTTAACGCAATTTGCGGCACTTGGCGCGTGGATTGCGGTGAGATTATTATCGACGGTAAGGACGTAACAGGAACTCCCGAGCACAAGCGCGCAAAATACCTTGGTAGAGTTTTCCAAGACCCCATGCTCGGCACGGCGGCGGATATGGAAATTCAGGAGAATCTCGCCCTCGCCAAAAGACGAGGAAAAATGAGAGGTCTCGGTTGGGGCATCTCAAAGGCGGAACGTGAGGAATATCGCGAGCTCCTCGCAACCCTCGGACTCGGACTTGAGGACAGAATGACGAGCAAGGTGGGACTTCTCTCGGGCGGTCAACGTCAAGCGGTAACACTTCTTATGGCGGCTATGGCAGAGCCAAAGCTCCTGCTCCTCGACGAGCACACGGCAGCTCTCGACCCCAAGACCGCTGAAAAAGTGCTTGAAATTACCGAGGATATCGTAAATAGAAATCACCTTACAACACTTATGATCACACATAATATGCGCGACGCGATAAAGCACGGCAATCGCCTCATTATGATGAATGCAGGCAAGATCGTGGTCGACGTAAGCGGTGAGGATAAGAAGAACCTCACGGTTGAGGATCTTCTCGACCTCTTCACAAAGGCAAGCGGCAACGAATTCGCCAGCGACCGCGCAATGCTTTCATAAAATATTAAAAGAGCTTCCTCTGGAAGCTCTTTTTTGTTACAATTTCGCGCCTGCAAACGTGTAAAATCAACTTATATTTTCCCGCGTGGTATCATATAATTTAGCAAAAAAACATGGGGGACAAAAATTTGGACAACAAAAAATGGCGCGGACT